>DATDGA010000364.1:0-2798 GCA_036522335.1 Burkholderiales bacterium | reverse complement strand
GCTGCTGTCGGCGCTGCAGATGGGCGCAGAGCTGCTCCACCCGTTGCTGCGCGCGCGCCTGGCGACGGCCAGCCGCGCAATCAGCGAGGGCCGCCCCGTCTCCGACTCCATGCGGGCCAACGATCTCACCACGACCATCGCTCTCCGGATGCTCGCTGTCGGCGAAAAAAGCGGCAACATGGGCGAGATGATGGAGAGAATCGCGGAGTTCCACGACGATGAAATCTCGCGCTGGGTCGACTGGTTCACGCGGCTCTTCGAGCCGCTCCTGATGGCCGCGATCGGGCTGTTCATCGGCGCGATCGTGGTGCTCATGTACATGCCGATCTTCGAGCTTGCCGGGAGCGTGCAATGAGCCTCGCGGAAACGAAGACGATCGGCGCGCGCGAGATCGACGAGGCGCGCGCCTCGGCGGCCGCCGCGCGGCGGCGGCTCGTCGACGCCCTCGAAGGAAAGCTCGGCCTCGACCCGGACGCCTTCGTCGCCCGGCTCGGCGCCACGATGCGGATTGCGGTCATGCCCATGGCGGAGCTGCGCGCAACCGCGCCGGCGTTCGACATGCTGCCTTTCAGCGAATGCTCGCAGCGCGGTTGCGCGCTGTTGCGCGGCGAAGACGGCGCATTGCTCCTGGCAACCGACGATCCGTTCTCGGGCGAGCAGCAGGCCTGGGCGGAAGAGCGTATCGCACAGAGCTTCGCCTGGCGTCTCGTGCACCGGGGAGACCTGGTGGCGTTTCTCGCGAGCCACGAGGAGACGCTGCGTGCTCTCGACGCGGTGCGCGCCGGAGTCGCCGACGTGGGCGAAGAGACCTCGGGCATCGAGGATCTCTCGCTCAAGGCGATCAGCGACGAATCGAGCGAGGTCGTGCGCCTGGTGCGCTCGACCCTGCGCGACGCGCTGATGATAGGCGCAAGCGACATCCACCTGGAAACCGTCGCCGCGGGGCTGGTGATCAAGTTCCGCATCGACGGCATCCTGTCGCAGATCAAGTTCATTCAGGACGCCAAACAGGCCGAGCAGGCGATTTCCCGGGTGAAGGTTCTGTCGGAACTCGACATCACCGAGCGGCGCGTGCCGCAGGACGGACGTTTCAAGGCCCTGGATCGCGGACGCGCGGTGGATTTCCGAGTGTCCATCATGCCGAACATTTTCGGAGAGGACGCGGTGCTTCGCGTGCTCGACAAGCAGTCGCTCTACGAGAGCACGCGGCAGCAGCTGAGCCTGGACAGCCTGGGCTTCGAGGAGGACGACATCCGGGCGCTGCGGCGGCTGTCGCACGAGCCCTACGGGATGTTGCTCGTCACCGGACCCACGGGGAGCGGCAAGACCACCACCCTCTACGCCGCCATCACCGAGATCAACAACGGCCAGGACAAGATCGTCACCATCGAGGACCCGGTCGAATACCAGCTCGCCGGCGTGCTTCAGATTCCGGTCAACGAAAAGAAGGGGCTCACCTTCGCGCGCGGGCTGCGCTCGATCCTGCGCCACGATCCCGACAAGATCATGGTGGGCGAGATACGCGATGCGGAAACGGCCAACATCGCCGTGCAATCGGCCCTCACCGGCCACCTCGTGTTCACGACCGTCCACGCGAACAACGTGTTCGACGTGATCGGCCGCTTCATGCACATGAACGTCGATCTGTACGGCTTCGTCTCCGCGCTGAACGCGATCCTCGCGCAGCGCCTGGTGCGGCTCATCTGCTCCCACTGCGGCGAGGACACCCGGCCCGACGCGGCCCTTCTCAAGGAGTCGGGTATCGCCGAGACGGACGCGGGCTCGTTCCGTTTTCGCGCCGGGCGCGGTTGCCGCGAGTGCCGCGGCTCGGGCTACAAGGGACGCAAGGCGATCGCCGAACTCATGACCCTCAACGACGAGATCCGGGAGCTCATCACTGGGCACGCTCCGGTGCGCCAGCTCAAGGTAGCCGCACGCGCGAGCGGCACGCGGCTCCTGCGCGACGCGGCTGTCGACGCCGTGCGCAAGGGCGAAACCACGCTGCAGGAGATCAATCGTGTTACGTTTGTTTAGCGACCGGATCCTGATCGCGCTCGCTCCGGACTCGCTTGCGCTCCTCCGGTTCAAGGGCGTGTTTCGCCCGCGCGTCGTCGACAAGCGCACGATCGCCTGCGATCCGGCCTTCGGAACAGAGCCCTGGCAGGGCGCGCTCGCCGCACTCGCACGCATCGCCGAGGAGACAAGCGATTCGAATGCCGAAGTGACCGTCGTACTCTCCAACCATTTCGTGCGCTATACGCTGGTCCCCGAGAGCGAGGCGCTGGCCCACGCCGCGGAAGAGACCGCGTTCGTCCGCTACTGTTTCGCCAAGATCCACGGCGAGCGGAGCAAAGAGTGGGAGGTGCGCTCGAGCCGCGCGTCCTCCGGCTCGACGCGGATCGCGAGCGCCGTCGATTCCAGCCTGGTGGAGGCGATCCGCGGCGCCTTCCCCTCGACGGCCAAAGCGAAGCTCGTCTCGGTTCAACCTTACCTGATGTCGGCCTTCAATCGGTGGCGCTCGGTGCTCAGGGGCGCACGCGCGTGGCTTCTGCTGGTCGAGCCGCAGCGCGCCTGTCTGGCGCACGTCGAGGGCAACCGGCTGACGTCGGTGCGAAATACGCGGGGAAGCTTCGAAGCTCCGGCGCAGTGGGCGGAGTTGCTCGATCGCGAGCGGCACCGGGTCGGCGGCGCAGAGACCCCCGAGGGCGTCTACGTTCATGCGTCGCACAGCCTGGATGCGCCCTCCTCCGAATTGCAGGGCTGGACGTTCCTCAAGCTCGTGATGGCCCCGGTGGAGG
>DATDGA010000363.1:0-5588 GCA_036522335.1 Burkholderiales bacterium | reverse complement strand
GGCGCTGCGAGGCGCCAAGCTCGCCCATGCACCCGATGATCTTGAGCTTGGTCAGACTCTCATCGAGAAGCGCCAGCGGCTGCCGCGCTTCGTCGGCCGCCGCGGCCAGCGCTTCATCGTCGAGCGCGAAAGTGGAAGCGCGCTCGGCCTTGCCCGAGCGCAGCACGTCGATGGCCTTGTTGCGAACGATGTTGATGAGCCACGTCATCGGGCTCGCCACCGACGCATCGAATCCGCCCGCGCTGTGCCATAC
The DNA here is from genome assembly GCA_036522335.1 of Burkholderiales bacterium. GTDB lineage: Bacteria > Pseudomonadota > Gammaproteobacteria > Burkholderiales > SG8-39 > VBDM01. The sequence goes on along the minus strand of DATDGA010000363.1, from coordinate 5,335 downwards.
GTTCATGAAAGCCTCCTGCAGCACCTCTTCGGCGCGCTCCCTGTTGTTCAATATACGGAACGCAACGCCCAACAGATGCGCGCAGGTGGCGCGGTAGACCTGCTCGAACGCAGCGCGATCGCTCAAAGCGACGCGCGGCAGCAAAACGGCAAGGTCTTCGTTGGTGAGCATGGAAAAGCGATGAGCGGGCGAGTTTAGCCCGGCGACGCAGGCGCTACAAGTGATTGGAAACCTGGCCTCTCACCAGCGCAACAAGACCGGCCAGGCGAGCGGCCGTTCGAAACAAATGTGAAACGCAGCGTACGCAGCTCGAGCTGCTGTATGCCCGCAAACTAGCTTGGCGGCGATCGCGGCGCTGGGAATCGCCGTCGAACTCGCCGCAGATCCGTGTCACGAGACGCGATTGCCGGGCAACGCGGCCCTCACTGCACCGCGCTGCCCCAACCTTGCCGGGACTTCCCGGACTTACTTGAGACCCATGCAGCTTGCGTAGTAACTGACCGTCCCCGCCCAGTCGGAGAAGATACCCAGGATCCCCACCTGCTTGGCCAATACGTCCAGTGTGGTCATGATGTCGCCATCGTTGTGGAGGGCGTCCAGCGTGGTTTGATAATAGAAGGAGGGGCTGGCCGTGCCCTTGGTCGGCAGCACTTCCTCGACGATGCGCCCGGAGCGCTCGAGGGTCCAGGTGATGATGTCGAGCCCGGCGGCCTTGGCGTCCTTCGCGTACTGCGAGGGCACGATCTTGCCGTGGGCATCCACCGTCAGCAGCGCCCACATCGGCGGCGCAACGATCCTGATGCCCTGGTTGGCATAGCCCTTCAGCTCCGCTGCGCTGGGCAGCTCGGCCGGGACATTGGCGTCGTCCAGAAACACCGCCTGCTTGCCGAATTCCGGATCGTTCTTGATCCAGTACAGGATGTCGTCTTTATTGAAAGACTGCGCCCACACTTTTCTGGGAGAAATGCCGGCCGCTTTGTAGTCGTCGATCATCGCTTGGGCGTAGGCCGCCTGGCTGCCGAACACCGCTTCTACCTGCACTTTGGCGGCGCGGTTCGCTCCCTTCGCCTCCGGGGTGTACTGGCTGCCCAGCTCTTTGAGCAGATCGATGCTTTCCTTATGGGTCAGCACCGTTGCGCCCGTGGAATACAGGTCGGTGCGCCAGTTGGGGGTACCTCCCAGAAATTCCTGCGCGGTTGTGGCATTGGGATTGGAGGCGTCCATCTTGCCCTTGAGGGATTTGAATTCATCCACAGTCAGGTCGCTGGTGCAGCACAGCGCCGTGGCTGCCTTGATGCGCTTTCCGCTGGCATCGAATTGAGCCGGGGAAAACGGCTGGGAACACCTGTCGGCCAACGGCGTTACCAGAATATTGGTGGTCGTATGCAAGTCGCATTGGTCGTGGCGGCAAACTAAGTGGCGGTCCTTGGTGAAAGTCACGTCGCATTCCTGGATGCCGGCGCCCATGCGCGAGCCCGCTTCATGGCTTTCCTTGGTGTGCTCCGGGAATTGCAAAGTGCCGCCGCCCCGGTGACCGATCGAAAAGGCGGTCTTGTGGAACGGACCCTCGCTGCAACTCTCCAGTTTTCGCTTGAGCGGGCCGGGGCTCATCTTGTCGATCAGGTAATAGGGACGCGGCCCGACCTGAACGCGGGTTTTGTCCGCATCGCGCTCGTGATCGTCTTCGTGCGCGTAGGAAAAAACGGGTAACAGGCAACTCGTCAGGACGAACAGCACCGCGGCTTTCTTGTTTGGGGACATCTCGATCTCCTCCAGTGTAAGGAAGGCTGGTAATCCGCCGGCAGCCCGACTGCTGCCACAGGCGGCGCTCTGCTGCCATGCCAAACTACCGGGGAGATGTGTCAAGAGGATGAACACTGCAAGACTGTTTCGCTACACGCCTGGGCAAACCCCATGCCCTGCTCCGCGCCTATGAAGTATCCTCCCCAAAATGGCCAAGCCGATCCGTATCGCCGGGCTACTGCGTCGCATGCCGATCGCGCGCGCGTCATCGAAGGTCTTGCGGGCGGTCCTCCTGGATCTCCTGGACAAGGTTCCCGAGGCGCGCAGCGGCGCCTCGAAGAAAGGAATCCACGACCTGCGCGTCGCGGTGAAGCGCTTCCGCGAGGCCTTCCGCCTCTTCCGGCCCGTCCTGCGGAAGAAAACGTTCCGCAAGCATCGCGAGTGGATTGAAGACCTGAACGACGCCCTCGGGGAGGTGCGCGATCGCGACGTGGCCCTCGCCCGGCTGCGAAAGCTGGCCACCGGGCTCGCAGAGCCGCCTCTCAGCGTGGCCGGCCTGATGGCGCGCCTCGAGTCGGAGCGGACCGGCGCGGTCGACGCGCTGGCGGCGATGCTCGACCGCCTCCAGCTCGAGGGCGCTCCCGCGCAGCTCGCCGCGCGCATCGAGTCGATCGGGCAGGAGGCAGCGTCGGGTCGGCTCACCCACGAGTTCGCGCGCGAGCGGGTGCGCGAGCGCCTGCTCGACGTGCGCGCGCGCTGGGCGGCCGCGCGGCGGGAGGCGACGCCCGAGTCTCTGCACCGCGCGCGCATCGGCAACAAGCGCCTGCGCTACGCGATCGAGCCCTTCTCGCGCATGCTCGGCAAGGAAGTCCGGCGGCTCTACCGGAGCGCGTCGCGATTCCACGACGTGCTCGGCGATCTCCACGACGCGGATTCGATGACGGTGATGCTCGAGACCTCCATGTCCGGCTCGCCCAAGGCCGAGCGGCGCGCGTGGGAGCGCCTCTCCGTGAAGGTGATGCGCGCTCGCCGCGTCGCGCTGCGCAAGGCGTTTTCGCTCGCGGACCAGCTCGAGCCTCTCTGGGACGACGCGCAGCGCTCGGTCGAAGAGCCGCCGCATTGAGCCGGTCGACGCACGGAGGAGCCGTCGTCTTCAAGCTGGCGAGCGAAGGACCCCGCTACCTCCTCGTCGAGGCCGCCGGCACGCGCGATCGGTGGGTCTTTCCGAAGGGGCGCGTTGAGCACGGGGAGACCGCTGCGGACACCGCGCAGCGCGAGGTCGCCGAGGAGGCGGGCGTGCGCGCGCGGCCGATCCGGCGCCTGCGACGCGTCGAGCAGAAGCAGGAAGGGAAATCGATCTCCATCGCGTACTTCCTCATGGCCTATGCCGGCCGCACGACACCGCACGAGAAGAGGAGGATCCGCTGGCTCGGCTTCGAGAAGGCGATTGAGGCGCTCGACCTCGAGAACAGCCGCCGCGTCCTGCGCTCCGCGGAGCGCCTGATCGCGGCCGCGGAGGCGTCGCCGCGCCGTCGCATCCGCCGCGCGGCCGCGCGCCTTGCCCAGTGGCTCTCGCTCGGAGCGCTCACGCTCCTGCCGCGCCCACGTTCTCGCGGCAGTCGCCGGAGGTCTCGCGTGAGGCGCATTGGGAGCTGAAGGCGGCCGGCGATTCGCCGTCTCCTTGATGGAGCGGCGGCTGCGCTTGCACCTCGGGCGATAAGGCGCCGCGAGCGCATCAAAACCTGTAGAACGCCGCAGGCGTGTCGACCATGATCTTGTGGCGCATCCCTTCATCGCTCACCCAGTCGCCGAATGCGTCGACCAGATCCCCGTCGCTGGGGTTGGCGATGTACTTGTTCGGATGCGGCCAGTCGGTTCCCCACATGATGCGCTCGGGCGCGGCCTCGATCAGGGCACGCGCCATCGGCTTCACGTCGTCGTAAGGCGGCAGGTCGGTCGCGGCGACGCGGTTGGCGCCGGAGATCTTGATCCAGGCATTCCCACGCCGCACGAGCTCGATGAGCGCCCGGAAGCCGGCCGCTCCGACCCCGGCAGTCGCCGGCTGATAGGCGAAATGCGCGATCGACATCGGAACCTTCAGCGCAACGAACACCGGCATAAGCTCGACGATATCCTTGCCGGGAAACAGGAACTCGAGGTGCCAGCCGAAGGGTTTGATGCGGGCGGCGAGTTCAGGGACTTGGGCGAGCTCGATCGGCATGCCGCCCTTGTTGTCGGTATTGAGCCGCACGCCGCGAACGCCGGACGCATCGAGCGCGGCGAGCTCCTTGTCGCTGACATCCATGCCCAGCGCCACGACGGCGCGCGCCCGATTGGGCGTCTCCGCGTTGAGCGCCGCCATGGCGTTCAGGATCGCCGAATTGTCGGTGCCATAGACCGAGGGCTGCGTAAACACCACGCGGTCGATGCCGAGCGTGGCGTGCAGGTGCGTAAGATCGGCGAGCGTCGAGTACGGCGGGTTGTATCCGCGGCCCGGGGATAGAGCGTAACCCAGCTCGAACACATGGACGTGTGTGTCGATGGAGCCCTTGGGCAGTACCAAGCCGGGCCGGCGCGGACTTCGGTCGGGAGGCAGGCAATCTCTGATTTCGTTCATGGCGTGCGATCTTACTACGGTCATACGGCGGGTTTGACCCGATTGCTTGCGGAAAATCATCCGTCCTGTCTTATACTGTGCGCGCCGCCACACTGTGATGGCGCGCGTCCACATTCCGGGGGAACAATATGATCAGAACAATTCAGATGGTGCTCGCCGGCGCGATTATCGCCGCATCGTGTGGGGCAGCCACGGCGCAGACCATGCGCGTGCGCGGAACGATCGAGAAAGCCGACGGCAACGTGCTTTCGCTGAAATCCATCGACGGCGCCGATCTCAAGCTGACGCTCACCGAGGACGCGAGGATCGTCGCCGTGGTGAAAGCCTCGATGGCGGACATCAAGGAAGGCACCTTCCTCGGCAGCGCGGCGATGCCGCAGGCGGACGGCAGCCAGAAGGCCCTGGAGGTGCACATCTTCCCCGAACAGATGCGCGGTACCGGCGAGGGCCATCGTCCCTATGACCCTGTGCCGAATAGCACCATGACCAACGGCTCGGCCTCCGGCGCCACGGTCGCCGGCGTCGACGGCTCGACGATGGTGGTCAAATACAAGGACGGCGAGAAGAAGATCGTCGTTCCGCCGGGCGTGCCCATCGTCCGTTACGAGATCGGCAGCAAGGCCGATCTCAAGGCGGGCGCGCGCTTCACCGTGCTCGCAGCAACCAAGAAGCCGGACGGCACGTTGGAGGCGAGCCGCATCAACGTCGGCCGCGATGGAATCGTGCCGCAATAGCGGAAAGCGCGAAAGAGCGAGACCGGCTTCAATGCGTTCTCGATTCGAAGTATCGCCTCCGGCCGAGCGGACCTGATCAGTGTCTCGTGATAATGTCTGGTGACCCGTTACTTCTTTCGGAAATAATAGACCAGCTCACCGAAGTCAGACTGATACGCCAGTCCGTGGAGGCGCCGGTACCATAGTACTGTCCGTACTCGACCCGTACCCCCACTGTCTCATTGAAATCGTATTTCACCCC
>DATDGA010000362.1:0-10462 GCA_036522335.1 Burkholderiales bacterium | reverse complement strand
TCGACCTGCCAGGTGCAAGGCGTCGCCGTGCTCTCGCGGAGCGTCATGACGGTACAGAGCGACAGCGCGTACACCGTCGAGGTCAGGTCCAGCGGAGGCGGGCGCTCCACCAAAGAGATGTTGACGGCCAAGCGGGTCGGAGACTGCTAGTCACGCCGGGAGAACGGGGGAGCCATGCAGAAAATGCGCGCGCAGTCGCTGGAGAAACAGGGACTCACTCGTTGATCAGAAACTCAGGAGGAAACCATGTCGATCGGAACCGCGCTCGTCTCGTTGTCATTCGCGATGCTTGCCGCCGGCGTCGCTGCGGACGCAGGTGCCCAGCAGCGAAAGGAGGGGCCCTGTGCCGCGGACGGCAAGAAATTCTGCTCCAACGTGCCGGCCGGGGAAGGCCGGATCTACAAATGCATGATGAGCCATCAGGCGGAGCTCGCACCCGCGTGCCGGGACGGGATGAAGGCGCTCGCCGATAAATTCGACAGGCTGGCCAAGGCATGCAAGTCCGATGCGGAAAAGTACTGCAAGGGTATTCCGCCCGGGGACGGACGCATCCTGTCCTGCCTGAAAGGCCGGCAGTCGGACCTCGATAAGGCGTGCGCGGCGGAATTCAAGCGCGCCGGGAAAGATGGGACGATGGCCCGGTAGCCGATCTCCGGGGCTCACGCGCCGGGCGGCGCAAAATCCCGCTCCATTCTTCCCCGCACCGCCCGTGCAAGCGCTGTCTCCAGTTGGGTCGCCGCGAGCCGCCCGAGCAGGGCCTTCTTGTCGGTCATCCGGTTCCGCGCGAGCTCGCGGGTGAATTCGAGATCCTTGTCCCGGCCCGCTGCGTACTTGGAGATCGCCAAATCGTTCACCTCCAGGCACAGGCCCGCGTAGCCGCCCGTATTCGAATTTTCGATGCGCACCAGGCGCCGCTGCCAGCCGCGAGGCAGGGTCGCGGTGTCGGGTGCGACGCCCTGCGCGTAGTAGCCGAATTGCTCGTGGAATCGCGATCCCTCGCCGATGGCGCCATCCACCTTATCCGCAAGCTCGGGCTTGCGTCTCGGGTAGAGGTCCGCCTCCATCGACCTGAGCAGCGCCGTCGGAGAGTCGGGAAACTGGCCGAGAATCGCCTGGCTGCCGACCACCACGATCTCGCGGGCGTCGGCAATGCGTCCTGCCGCGCGGATCAGGTGCTCAAGCTCGGAACGCTTCATACACGCGCCGCCGCTCGGCGGGTGTGAGCACGCCCGCGAAAGGGGAAGACTGCCGCAGGCGGACGGCCGATTCGTCCGTGCCCGTGATCAGCGTGGCGACTTCCGGCCACGGGCGATCGAGAATCTCGCGCCACTCGCCGAGTGCGCCCGGCACGGCCTCGCCGTAGCGCGCGATCCATTTTTCGAGATTCCGCCGAGCCGCGGCGAGCAGCCGGCGGTCGGCTTCGATCTTTCGCGCGATCAGGCAGTGCATCGCGAGGCTGCGCGCCTCGATGATGCGGTGCTTCAACAGACCGGGCGAGATCGCCGCCGACCTTGCGGGCTGCCAGCGCGTCGCGATACGCAGGCCCGCCGCCCGTTGGCGGGCGCGGTAGCGGCGCATGCGTTCGGCGGCGGACTGGGCGCGGCCGGTGGGGGGCCGGCCGGGGCGGCGGTGGCTCATATAATTATCGTAACAAGTGACGATAAGTAACGCAAGCTCGCCTTAGCCGGCTTCCCGGCGGGCGTTGCGAAGTTGCGGCGGCCGGGGCTACTATCCGGCCAGAGGAGAAGCGATGAACGCCAAGGCGCTCGGGTGATGGAAGACACCAGCCCGGTCGAAACCGAGGACCCGCTCGCGCCTTACCGCGGCCGGATCCTGTACGGTCTCGCGAGCGCGGCGGCGGTTTGCCTCCTTCCTTTCTCCGTCAACGCTTTCGTGCAGGGGAATCCCGGGCTGGGAGCGGGAATTCTGTGCGCGTTCCTCGTTCTCGGCATCGACGCTTTCGCGATTTACCTGAAGAAACCTCCGCCGATTCCTCTGATACTGCTGCTCGTCCCGATCGCGGCGGGCACGGCGGTGTCCCTCAGGGTCCAGGGGTTCTTCGGCGCGCTGTGGGCCTATCCCACGGTGCTGCTGTTCACTTTCGCCCTTTCGCGGCGCATGGCCAACGCAGGCAGCATCCTGCTGCTGCTGATCGTCAGCGCGCTGGTGTATCACTACATCGGCCTCGCGTACACCATCCGGTTTTTCGTCACGCTGACGCTCACCATCATCCTCGCCAACATCGTCCTGAGCATCATCCTCGACCTGCATCGCAGGCTCCTCGAACAGGCGATCGTGGATCCGCTGACCGGCGTCTTCAACCGGCGCCACATGGAGCGCCGCCTGAGCGACGTCATCGAACGGCGGCGGCGCAACTCGGCGCCGGCTTCGCTGATGCTGATCGATATCGATCGCTTCAAGCTCGTCAACGATCGATTCGGCCATGCGAAGGGCGACAGCGTGCTGAAGGGCATCGTTTCGCTCATAGGCAAGCGCTCGCGCAAGGTCGATTCTCTCTTTCGGATCGGCGGCGAGGAATTCATATTGTTGTTGCCCGACACGCAGGAGGCCGCGGCCGCCGTCGTCGCGGAGGAACTCCGTGCTTCCATCGCGGAATCGCCTCTGGTCGATGGCCGGCAGGTGACGGTGAGCATAGGGGTCAGCGAACTTCAACCCGGCGAATCGGCGGACTCCTGGATGAAACACGCCGATGACGCCCTGTATGCGGCCAAAAACGCGGGCCGCAATCGGGTCGTTTGCGGGGGCGTGCCCCGGGCCGGGGAGGATCCGGCGCTCCTCAAGGCCGAATCGGAGACGTGATCGCGGGGGACTCGTGGACGAAGTCGTCGTCGGCCTCACCGATTACCTGCTGACGCTCGAATGCGCGGTCTTCGCGGGAATGCTCATGAGCATAGCGGGCGGGCAGCCGGAGATGCGTCGTTTTTTCGCGATCTTCTTTTCCGCACTGGCGCTGACCTCGCTCACCGGCGGGACGTATCACCTGTGGTTTGCGAATTCGAATTCCCTCACGGCCAATGTCCTGTGGAAGACCACGGTGGTGGCGCTCGGCGCCGTCGCGTTCGCGGCGTGGTCGATCGGAGCGTGCGTGCTTCTTTCGCAGTCGGTCAAGGGCTTTGTCGTCAAGGCGGCGCTCGTCGAGTTTCTGGGCTATTCGGCGTACGTGGTGGCGGTCGACGACCACTTTTGGGTGGCGATCGCCAACTATCTTCCATCGGTGATTTTTTTGGGTGCGGCCTTCGCCGTCGGCTACCGGCGGCTGCGCGCACCGCCGGCCCTGACCGGCCTGCTTGGGCTGGGCGTAACCGTTGCTGCAGCGGTTATCCAGAGGCTTGGCTTGTCCTTGCACCCCGCTTACTTCAACCACAACGCGACCTACCATCTCGTCCAGGCAGTAGGCCTTTTCCTGATATTTCTCGCCGCACTCTTTTTCGTCAGAAATCCGTCCCCGGGAGGGATCCGCTCATGAGCAAAACCCTTTCAAAACTGGCTCTCGTTACGTTCCTCCTGACTTTCACCGGTCACGCCCTGCCGAACCCGGGGGCGGGAGGAGGGCAGGTCGTCAACGACGTGCACTCGAGATTGAACCCGACTCGGGTGAACCGGATCGTCACGCCCGCTTCGGTGCAGGAAGTGCAAGGGATCGTGCAGCAGGCCCGGAACGAAGGCCGCGCGATCAGCATCGCCGGCGGCCGTCACGCCATGGGAGGGCAGCAGTTCGGGACGGACACCGTCCTGCTCGACACGAGCAAGATGAACCGCGTCGTGACGTTCGACGAGAAGAACGGGTTTCTCACCGTGCAGGCCGGAATCCGCTGGCCCGAGCTCCTGGATTATCTCGAGCAGGCACAGCAGGGAAAGTGGCCGCAGTGGGGCATCCGGCAGAAACAGACGGGCGCCGACCGTCTGAGCATCGGCGGGGCGCTCGCCGCGAACGCTCACGGGCGGGGCTTGAGCTTCAGGCCCATGATCGCGGACGTCGAGTCGTTCACTCTGGTGGACGCGCAAGGCAAGGTTCTCACCTGCAGCCGGAAGGAAAACCGCGAGCTCTTCGGACTGGCGATCGGGGGCTACGGCCTTTTCGGCGTGATCGCCGAAGTGAAGCTCCGCTTGATGCCCCGGACGAAACTGGAACGCAGCGTGCAGGTGATCGAGGTGGCGGAGCTCGTGCCCGCGGTGGAGAAGAGGATCGCCGACGGAACCATGTACGGCGACTTCCAGTTCGACATCAATCCGCGATCAAAGTATTTCCTGACGCGCGGCGTTTTCTCCACCTATAAGCCGGTGGACTACAAGACCCCCATTCCACCGCAACAAAAACAGTTGCGCATGTCGGATTGGGCCGATCTTTTCTATCTCGCCCACACCGACAAGCAGAGGGCGTGGGAGGCCTACTCGAAATATTATCTGACGACCAACGGCCAGGTCTACTGGTCCGATACCCATCAGCTCGCCGAGTATCTGGACGAATACCACGTCGCCCTCGACAAGCGCCTGCGCCCGGAAGGCAGGGGCACGGAGATGATCTCCGAGGTCTACGTTCTCCGGGAGAACCTCGTGAATTTCATGAGGGACGTCGGCACGGACTTGCGCGCGAGCAAGGCCGACGTGATCTACGGGACCGTCCGCTTCATCGAGCCGGACGACGAAAGCTTCCTACCCTGGGCGCGCCGCAGGTACGTGAGCATCATTTTCAACCTGCATACCGCGCATACTCCGGCGGCGCTGGAAAAGACGGCGGCGGATTTCAGGCAGCTGATAGCACGCGCGATCCAGTATGGCGGGAGCTACTATCTTACCTACCATCATTGGGCCACACGGGAGCAGGTGGAGGCGTGCTACCCGCAATTCGCGGCCTTCCTGAGGCAGAAGAGGAAATTCGACCCCGATGAGCGCTTCCAGAGCGACTGGTACCGCTTCTACAAGAAAATGTTCGCCGACGTTCTCTAGGGCTGAGGCGCGTGGCTGCATCGGGAGCGGGCGGGATTTCGCGAAGCAGCCTGCTGCTCCACGAATGGCTCTGTCTGGGATTCTTCGTGTGGATGCTCGCGCAGCTCGCTTTTGCGGCCGGTTTTCCCAACAGCAATGCCGTGATTTTCGCGTTGCTTCTGGCGGCGAACTGCGCTCTGGTGTATTTCCTGCCCCATGGCGACAACCGCGACCTGGGCTGGAGACTGCGCCTCCTGTTCTATCCGGTCGCAATGAATCTGCTTTATTTCCTGCTCGGGACCGCCATCCCCGCCGTCCATCCCGCTCGGGAAGACGCCGCATTGCAGGCCGTCGATCGGGTCCTGATAGGCACCAATCTGAGCCTCCGCATGGAGCCGTGGGTGCATCCGGTTCTCACTGACATTTTCAGTTTTTGCTACATGCTCTATTTTCTGTATCTGATCCTCGGACAATTCGCCTACCTGTTCGGCGACCTGGCCGTTCTGAAGAAGTACTATGCGGGCCTTTTTTCCCTCTACGCGCTCGGCTATTTCGGATACTCCCTCGTTCCCGCGCTCGGGCCCTATGTCGCGATGAGCGACCAGTTCAGCGTGCCGCTCGGAGGAGGCTGGCTCGCGGCCTTGAACGAAAAAATCGTCCTGAGCGGGACCAACGGCGTCGATGTGTTTCCCAGCCTGCACTGCGGCAATGCTCTCTACATCCTGTTATCGGACTATCAGCACAAGCGCTGGCGGTTCTGGGCGTATCTGATACCCTGCGTCGGGCTGTGGCTGTCCACTCTGTATCTCAGGTATCACTACTTCATCGACGTGGTCTGCGGTCTGCTGCTCGGGTGGCTGGCCTGGAAGCTGGCAAATCGATACCTGAAGGAACAACCGGCATGAATTCGCCTGTCCCGGAAAGCGCGAAGACCGTTGCACTGATCACCGGAGCCTCGGAAGGCATCGGCCATGAGCTCGCGAAGTGCTTTGCCGCACGCGGGCATCGCCTCGTTCTGGTGGCGCGCAGCGAAGAGAAGCTCGGGCGGCTCGCCCGCGACATTTCATCGGCTCATGGGGTGCGCGTCGACTGTATCGCCCAGGATCTTTCGCTCCCCGAGGGCGCGGCGAAAGTCCGCGAGAAGGTCGGGGAGCTGGGTCTTGCGATCGACTTTCTGGTGAACAACGCGGGCGTGGGGACCTACGGCTTGTTCGCGGAAGCGGACATCGAGCGCGAGCTGCGGATGATGCAGCTCAATATGGTCTCACTGACCGCGCTGACGAAATTGTTTCTGCCCGGGATGCTGAGCCGGCGTCAGGGCGGGATTCTCAACGTCGCCTCGACCGCCGCCTTTCAGCCCGGTCCCCTCATGGCCGTGTACTACGCGAGCAAGGCCTACGTCCTCTCGTTTTCGGAGGCTTTGGCGAACGAGCTCGAGGGCACGGGAGTCAGAGCGAGCGTGCTGTGTCCCGGGCCGACGTTGTCGCGCTTTCAGCAGAGCGCCGGAATGGAATCTTCAAAGCTCTTTCGCCGCGGAGTCATGAGTGCCTCGGAAGTTGCGGAAATTGCATACCGGGACTTCATGAAAGGGAAGACTACAATCGTTCCCGGCTGGAGAAACAAAATACTGGCGTTCAGCGTAAGACTGGGCCCCCGCAAGCTCCTGCCGATGATCGTTCGGCTCATGCAGGAGCCTGCCAAGAGGGAATCCGGGCGGACGTAGCCCGGGCAACGACAAGTCCAATTCCGTGGAGAAACTCTCCCCGCCCGTCATTCCCCGCAATTTCTACGCGGCCGGGCTGAACTACCTCAAGCACATCGAGTGGGCGAACAGCCGCGGCGCGAACCACAAGGTGCCCGCGCAGCCCGACATCGGCTACCGCGCGGCGAGCGCGCTCATCGGCAGCGGCCACGACATCGTGATCCCGGCGGATTCGCCCGGGCCGGTCGAGTACGAAGGCGAGCTCGTCGCGGTGATCGGGCGCAAGGCGAAGAACGTATCGGAGGAGGAGGCCCTCGCCTGCGTGCGCGGCTATACGCTCGGCAACGACATCAGCGAGCGCTCCTGGCAGAAGAGCGACCGCACCCTGTGGCGCGCGAAGAGCGCCGATACCTTCAAGCCCATGGGGCCGAGGATCGTCGCAGGTCTGGATCCCCAGAACCAGGTGATCGAGGTGCGCGTCAACGGCCACACCGTGTCGAGCTACAACACACGCGGCATGATCTTCAGCGTGGCGCGCTACATCTCGCGCATGTCGCGCTACGTGACGCTCCACCCAGACGACATCATCTGGTTCGGCTGCGACGGGCCGACCGAGCCCGCGCTGAAGGACGGGGACCTGGTCGAGGTTGTCAACGATGCAATCGGGGTCCTCGCCAACCGGGTGAGGAAAGGAGCTTGAGGCAGTGACGCATCCCGCAGGAGACGCCCGCTCAACGGAGCCCGCCATGTTCAAGAAAATAGACCACGTCGAGATCGTCACCGACCAGCTCGAGCGGAGCCTGGAGTTCTACACCGGCGTTCTCGGCTTCAAATTGAGATTCCGCGACCGCGTCCCGCTGAAGGACACGGGCTCGCTTGCCATCGCGTACCTCGACCTCGGCGGCACCGCGATCGAGCTGCTGACTTACGAAGGCGAGCCGGTCGAGCCCGCGCCGCAGAAACTGCAACTCGGCTACCGCATGATGGCGCTCGAAGTCGACGACATGCGAAGGACGCTCGAATACCTGAAGGTGAAGGGAATCGGTCCCGTCTGGGGCCCGGTGCTCAGGGAGAAGTATGCCCGGGCGGAGATACGCGACCCCAACGGATATCACATCGAGTTGAGGCAGTGGAACCGTTGAACGCGCTTCCGCGTCGTACGGAATTCCCCCTAGGCGTGTGAATAGATAGGCAACCATGACGGCCAGGCTCGCAGCGCTCGCGATTTTCTTGCTGCTCCTCGGATGCGCGGCGATCTCCGGGCCGTCGATCACCACGACTGCGCCCGACGGAAGCGCGGAGCAGATTCCGGCGAAGACGCACAAACCGGAAGGGTCCGGGCCGTTTCCCGCGGTGGTGATGATGCACGACTGCAGCGGCCTCGGTCTGAATTCGAGCGGCGCGCCCGAGCGCTGGGCGAAGGAGCTCGTCGCGCGGGGATACGTCGTTGCCATTCCCGACAGCTTCACCACGCGCGGCTATCCCGGCGGCGTGTGCACCGACGCCTCGCCCGGCCGTGCCGGCGTGAATCCCTATCGGCGCGCGCGCGACGCGTACGCCGCGCTCGCCCATCTTCGAACGCTGCCCTACGTCGACGGCCGGCGGGTGGGCCTCATGGGAGGCTCGCACGGCGGGAGCGCGACGCTCGCCTCGATGGTCGAGTCGGAAAGCGATACGGAGCCGCTCGCGCGCGCGAAGCGCGCGGGCTTCTCCGCCGCCGTAGCCCTCTATCCCGGCTGCGCGGCGCGGCTGGGAGGCTGGCGCGCCGACGCCAGCGGCGTGTACAAACCCGTCGCGCCCGTGCTGATCCTCATAGGCGAAGCGGACGACTGGACGCCCGCAGAGCCCTGCCGGAAGCTCGCCGAAGCCGCGCAGAAGGCGCGATATCCGGTGACGATCAAGGTCTACCCGGGGGCGTATCACGCGTTCGACAGCAGCAATCCGCCGCGCTACGTCGCGACGCGAGTGAACGCGAATTCCTCCACTGGGCGCGGCGCCACTACCGGCGGGAACCCCGAGGCCTGGGCCGACAGCATTCGTGAGGTGGCGGTATTCTTCGACCGGTACCTCGTCCGCGCGGACCGCTGAAGCACTCGTCGAATTCAGCGTCGAGAAGGCAGTGTGGAGGCTTGCAGCATTGAAAACCATAGTGGAGGGGCAATGAGAACGCCCGACTACCAGGTCACCGGCGAAGGGAAGACCACGGTCTTCCTCCTGCACGGGAACAGGTATTCCGGTAGAAGGATTCGAATGATAATCTCGCTCGTCGCACTCGCGGGCCTTCTGGGAATTGCTTCCACCGCGTCGGGACAAGGCTATCCCTCGCGCCCGATCACGATGGTCGTGCCCTTCGCCGCGGGCGGGCCGGTCGACACGATCGCGCGCATCGTCGCCGTGCCGATGGGAAGAACGCTAGCGCAGACGGTGGTGGTCGAAGACGTCGTCGGCGCGTCGGGCACGATCGGCGTGGGACGTGTCGTGCGCGCGGCGCCCGACGGCTATACGCTGAGCATCGGCCACTGGAGCACGCACGTCGTCAACGGCGCGGTCTACGCGCTCCAGTACGATCTGCTGCGCGATCTCGAGCCGCTGGCGATGATCGCGTCCAATCCGCTCGTGATCGTCTCGAATCCTTCGGTGCCGGCGAAAGACCTGAAGGAATTGACCGCGTGGCTGAAGGCGAATCCGGGCAAGGCTTCGGCGGGAACCGCGGGCGCGGGCTCGGCCTCGCACGTGGGCGGCGTCTACTTCCGGAATGCGACGGCGACGCAGTTCGAGTTCATTCCCTACAAAGGCACCGGCCCCGCGATGCAGGACCTGGTCGGCGGGCGCATCGAATTGATGTTCGATCAGGCCGCCAACTCCATCCCGCAGGTGCACAGCGGAAAGATCCGCGCGTACGCGGTGACCGCGAAGACGCGGCTCGCCGCGGCGCCGGAAATTCCGACCGTGGACGACGCGGGCCTGCCGGGGCTTTACGTTTCGGTCTGGTACGGAATCTGGGCGCCGAAGGGCACGCCGCGCGACATCGTCGCGAAGCTGAATGCGGCGATCGTCGCGGCCCTCGCCGATTCCAACGTGCGCGAGCGGTTCGCGGCCCTCGGACAGGAAATTCCGCCGCGCGAACAGCAGACACCGGAATATCTGGCCGCCTTCCACAAGGCCGAGGTCGAGAAATGGTGGCCGGTCATCAAGGCGGCCGGGATCAAGGGGGAGTAAGGCCGGTGGGGCGTTGAGGGGAGTAGAATTCCGGCACGAGGATGCCATGCCCACGGTCAGCTCTCCGCGCGCAATCGAGCGACACGAAGACCTCGCGGCGCTCAGGTCGCTGTGGAAACTCGCCATGGACGATCTGCATCGCAGAAAGCAGCTGCTCGCCGAGGAGATCCGGAGCTATCCGACGCCGATTCCCCGCTGCGACGCCCAGTTCAACCATCTTTACGAACAGCAAGCGAGACTGGCCCGCGAGCTGGATCGCATCGGCGCGCTCGCCGGGAAAAACCCGCGGCGCGAAGACTACGCGGAATTGATCGAGCGATTCATCGCTTCGGCGCCTTACACCGACGATGCGGCAGAGCGGCAGCTCAGGTCCCGGCTCAAGGCGGAACTGGCCGAGCTCGAAAAATAGCCGTCGGCAGCCTATCAGGACTCAGAAGGCGTACCGCTCCGTGATGCGTTTTAGCGTGCCGTCCTTGTTGGCCTGCTCGAATGCACGGCTGAGCGCCTGTACCGTCTGAGCCGAAGTATTCCGGCCGCAGGCCAGATAAAGCGGGACTTCGTTCAGTGCCAGGATCAGCTTGATGTCCTTCACCT
>DATDGA010000361.1:0-2327 GCA_036522335.1 Burkholderiales bacterium | reverse complement strand
GGAGCTCGGCAGCGCGCGCTTTCGCGTCGGCGCGGTGCTGACGCTCGAACCCGACCGCGGCGTGTCCTTCATGAATTTCGCGCCGCGCCTGATGATGCGGCTCGAGGATCTGCCCGCAACGGGTCTGGTGCAACCTGGAAGCCGTATCGGCTATTAGCTGCTCGCCGCGGGCGAACGCGAACGTATCCAGGGTTTCGAGCAATGGGCGAAATCCCGCCTCGGCCGGGGCGAGCGCATCGACAGCCTGGAGAACGCGCGGCCCGAGGTACGGTCTGGACTCGATCGCGCGCAGAGCTTCCTCGGGCTCACCGCGATGCTGGCGGTCGTCCTGTCGGCGGTGGCGATCGCGCTCGGAACGCGGCGTTACACCGAGCGCCACCTCGATGGTTACGCCGTCATGCGCTGCCTGGGGTGTGCGCAGTCGCAGCTCTTCGCGCTGTTCTCCTGGGAGTTCCTGCTGCTCGCGCTCGCGGCTTCGGCCGCGGGTTGCGTTCTGGGATTTCTGGTGCAGAGCCTGGTTGCCTGGTGGCTGGCGGCCCTCATACCGGGTGTCTTGCCGCCGCCCGGGCCGGCACCGGTGTTGCAGGGCGCGGCGACGGGGCTAGCTCTCCTGCTCGGCTTCGCGCTGCCGCCGCTGCTGCAGTTGAAGGACGTTCCGGCGCTGCGGGTGATCCGGCGCGATGTCGGTCCCCCGAAGCAGGGCGCGCTCGCTGTATACGTAGTGGGATTAGCGGCGGTATTCGGGCTACTTCTGTGGCAGGCAGGCGAGCTCAGGCTCGCGGGCTACGTTTTCGGCGGCTTCGCGGCCGCCTTCGGTCTTTTCGCGGCGATCGGCTACGGCGCGTTGCAGCTCGTGGGAAGGCTCGGCCGCGCCGGCAACGTCTCCTGGCGCTACGGCCTCGCGAACCTCTTGCGCCGGCCGCGCGCCAACGCAATTCAGATCGTGGCGATCGCCGTGGGACTCACCGCGATCCTGATCCTCACGCTGATCCGGGCGGATCTGCTGGACTCCTGGCGCGGGCGGCTTCCGCCGGATGCGCCGGACAGATTTCTCGTCAACATCCAGCCCGGGCAACAGCAGCCTCTCGCCGAATTCCTCGAGTCCAGCGGCGTGACGCGCCCGCAGACTTTCCCCATGGTGCGCGCGCGCCTCACCGCGATCAATGCAAAGCCGGTGAGCGCGGAGGACTATTCGGAGGAGCGGACCAAGCGCCAGATCGAGCGCGAGTTCAATCTCACCTACCTCTCCGCCTTGCCGCCGGAGAACAAGGTGACCGAGGGCGCGTGGTTCGGCCGCGAGGATCTCGCTCGCGGCGCGGTCTCGGTGGAGCACTGGATCGCGGAGCGCTTCGGCATCCGGACGGGCGACACGCTCGAATTCGTCTCGGAGGGCCGCAGCTTTTCCGCGCCGGTCACGAGCGTGCGCAAGCTCGACTGGGACTCGATGCGCCCGAATTTCTTTTTCATCGCAACGCCGCGGTTGCTGGAAGGCTTTCCCGCGAGCTATGTCGCGAGCTTTCATGCGCCTCCCGGCGATTCCCTCCTCACTTCGCGCCTGTCGCAGGCGTTTCCCAATCTCACCGTGATCGACGTGAGCGTCGTCCTGCGGCAGCTGCAGTCCGTGATGGATCAGCTGATCGGCGCGGTTCAGCTCGTGTTCCTGTTCGCGCTCGCC
Organism: Burkholderiales bacterium; assembly: GCA_036522335.1. Lineage (GTDB taxonomy): Bacteria > Pseudomonadota > Gammaproteobacteria > Burkholderiales > SG8-39 > VBDM01. Next base: position 652 of record DATDGA010000361.1, on the reverse strand, counting down.
GCCGGGGTGCTGGTGCTCTACGCGGCACTGCTCGCGACCCAGGACGAGCGCACGCACGAAGCCGCGGTCATGCGCGCGCTGGGAGCGAGCCGCGCGCAGATTCTTGCGGCGCAGCGCGCCGAGTTCGCGGTGCTCGGCGCGATCGCCGGCCTGCTCGGCTCGTTCGGCGCGACCGCGATCGGCTGGACGCTCGCGACGCGCGTGTTCCAGCTCGACTTCACCTGGAACGGCTGGATCTGGCTCGCCGGCCCCGCGCTCGGACTCGCCTGCGTCGTCCTGAACGCCTGGGCGGGCGCCCGCGCAGCCCTGAGCCGTCCGCCGATGGCGGCGCTGCGGGAGGGGTCGTTCTGAAGGGCCAAGCGACGAAGAGTTTCCAAGGGCGTGCAGCGAGAGGGAAATGTGATCGGCGACATCCAGAAAGGTCGCAGTCGATCCCTGCGCTATACTCAAAACGCTATTTTACACTGTGAGTCCTAAGACTTAGTTACTTCGCGAGGCGGTAATGGGGTCGGCATTGGTTGATATGACGTATCTAGCTATTGGTGTCATTTTCGGGGGGCTAGTTACCTGGATGCTTTATCGTGAAAAGCTGAGAAATGCGGAGGAACGTGGTAAGAGCGGCAATGCAGTCGAATTGGCAGCGGCCAGGGAA
>DATDGA010000360.1:0-12698 GCA_036522335.1 Burkholderiales bacterium | reverse complement strand
CTTCAGGGTCGCAAGCGCCGCTTCGATGCTCAACTGAGCCGGAGCGCCGGCATAGTTGTGCCCGAGGGGGAGGTAAGCGGCGCGGTCGGACGCAATGGAGAAGGACATGCCCACGAGCCGCGCCTGGAAGGGGTCGAGGCTCGTTGTTTCGGTGTCGACGGCAACGAGGTCAGCGGCTTCGAGCTCTTTCAGCCAGCGCGCGAGATCGGCCTTGTCGATCAGCGTCTCGTAGCGGCGCTCCGGATTATTGCGGACCGGCGCAGCGCTCTGTGCCGGCTCGCTCGCGTTGCCTGCCGTCTTACTCGCATCACCTGCTGGCTCGCGCGCGCCGCCCGCCGCCTCCTTCGACCAGGTCTTGAATCCGAAATGGGAAATCAGTTCCGAGAGGCGCTTCTCGTCCTTTGGCGCGAGTTTCAATTGCTCGAGGTCGAATGGCAGTTTCACGTCGCATTTCACCGCGAGCAAGGCCCGCGCCTGGGGAAGCCAGTCGAGCGCCTTGAGCAGATTCTCTCCCACGGCGCCGCCGATCTCCGCGGCGTGCCGCACCACTTCTTCGAGCGAGCCGTATTGGGACAGCCACTTCGCCGCGGTCTTCGGACCGACCTTGTCTACTCCGGGCACGTTGTCCACGGAATCGCCGACGAGCGTCAGATAGTCGAGCATCCGATCGGGAGGCACGCCGAACTTCGCCTTCACGCCGTCCGGGTCGAGGCGCTCGTTCGACATGGTGTTGACGAGGGTCACGCGGTCCGTGACGAGCTGCGTGAGGTCTTTGTCGCCGGTGGAGATCACGCAGCGAAAGCCCCGCTCCCCGGCCGCGAGCGCGAGCGTGCCGATGACGTCGTCCGCTTCGACGCCCTCGATCTGCAACAGCGGCCATCCCGACGCCCGGATGGCGTCGAAGAGCGGCTCGACCTGCGCACCGAGATCGTCCGGCATCGGCGGGCGGTTCGCCTTGTATTGCGCGTACATGTCGTCGCGAAAGGTCTTGCCCCTCGCGTCGAATACGCAGGCGACGTAGTCGGCTTTGTAGTCGGCAAGGAGACGCCGCAGCATGTTGAGCACGCCGTAAATCGCGCCAGTCGGTTCGCCCGCCGCGTTGCGCAGGTCGGGCAGCGCATGGAAGGCGCGGTAAAGATACGACGACCCGTCAACCAGCAGCAGCGTTTTTTCCAAGGGGACTTGTGAGCTACCAGATTCCGAAGTCTTTTTGCATCGCCTCGCGGGAAGCGAGCGCGGCAGGCGAGGCCCAGCGTCTGCTCCGCATTATGTCAGAATTTTTCGAGCCCACGGAACGACCGATGAATTCGTCCGGAAGCGGTGCATCTTCGGCAGCGTATGCACTTCAATGCCTGAAGCACCGCGAAGAACGACAGTTCTGCTAGACTGGCTGCGTAAAGGATTTTTCAACAAAATGTCGTGTCGAGTTCTCGCTGCTGTCCTGTTCGCCGTCGTACTGCCGGCCTGGGCGCAGCAACCACCCAAGCTCGAGCCGCTGCCGGAGATTCCGCCACCGCCACCGGGCGCTGAGGCCGATCAACCGGGTGAACCCTCGGTGCGCATCAATCCGGGCGGAGGCGACCAGGTCGATGAGCGGGTCATCGACGGGCAGCGAGTGGTGCGCGTCACCACGCCGGCAGGCCAGGAGTATTACCTGATCGAGGATCTGGGGGATGGGCCTGGCTTGAGAAACGAGAGCCTCGATCTCGGCGTCCGGGTGCCGCTTTGGGTGATCCGCCGGTTCTGATGCTGGCGCGGGCACCGGCACCGGAACCGGCGATCGCTCGGCCATCATGTCCGTCTTCACTCGCGTTACAGCCGACGAACTTTCGTCCTGGCTGAAACGCTACGCCATCGGCACGCTGGTCGACCTGCAGGGTATCGCCGCGGGCATCGAGAACACCAACTACTTCGTCACGACTTCGCACGGCCGGTTCGTGCTCACATTGTTCGAGAGGCTGGGCGCGGAGGAACTCCCTTTCTACCTCAATCTCATGGCCCACTTTGCGCGGCATGGAATTCCGTGCCCCGCCCCGATCGCCGACCAGAGCAACAGATACCTCGGGCACTTGAACGGCAAGCCCGCTACCCTGGTCACCTGTCTGCCCGGTGCCCCCGTGAGCTCCCCGAAGCCGCGCCACTGCGAACGGGTCGGAGCCATTCTCGCCGACACTCACCTTGCGGGTCGGGGTTACAGCGGAAGACTCGAGAATCCGCGGGGGCCGAGGTGGTGGCGTGAAGCCGCGCGCGAGGTGACCCCTTTTCTCGACGAGGCTCGCCGCGAGCTGCTGGAGTCCGAACTTGAATTTCAGATGCGACACCGCGCGCTCGGCTTGCCGCGCGGTCCAATCCACGCGGATCTCTTTCGCGACAATGTACTGTTCGAGGGTGACCGCATCGGAGGAGTGATCGATTTTTATTTCGCCGGAATCGACGCGCTTCTGTTCGACGTCGCAGTGACCGTCAACGACTGGTGCGTCGACCCCGCGGGCGAAATCGACGCAGAGCGCGCTTCGGCGCTCATCTCCGCTTATCGCCGTACCCGCGAGTTCGTTCCGGTCGAGCAGGAAACCTGGCCGGTGCTGCTGCGCGCCGCTGCGCTGCGGTTCTGGCTTTCACGTCTGTACGATTTCTATCTACCGCGCGCGGGCGAACTGACCCACGCGCACGACCCGGAGCACTTTCGCCGGGTGCTCGAGGCGCGCCGAGCCCGTTCGTTCCCACTTGTTTGAAGCCGACGGCCGGACCACACTTGCGCACCCTATCATGAGAGAACCGAGAGCCTAGGCGATGCACATCGTTCCCGCGAAAAACGGCTGGCTCTGGTTTGTAAGCGGCTTTGCGCTTTTCCGCAAGAACCCGCCGATGTGGCTTTTTCTCGTATTCACTTACTGGATCGCCGTCGCGCTCGTCGGGCAGATCCGTTACCTGGGTCCCGCGGCGTCCACCGTGTTGCTGCCCGCGTTTTCAGTGAGCTTCATGTTCATGTGCGCCGTGCTCGACCGAGGGGGCTTGCTGAAGCCTGCACTGCTCCTGTCCGGGTTCCGGAACAGACCGGCCACTCTGCTCGCTTTGGGCGTGCTGTACCTACTTTCGATCGTCGCCGCGCTCGGAATCGCCTCGCTCGCTGACGCGGGCGCCCTCATGCGATGGGTCCTTTCCGGACAGGAACCCTCTGTCGATGCCTTGCAAGACGGCAGCGTGTCGAGCGCAATGCTGGTCGCAAGCCTGGCCGCCACGCCGGTGCTGATGGCTTTCTGGTTTGCCCCCGTGCTCGCGGCCTGGAACCCGATCGGCGTCGCTCAGTCCCTCTTCTACAGCTTTATCGCCGTATGGCGCAATTGGCGGGCGTTCTTGGTCTATGGCGGCGTGCTCGCGCTGGCCGGTGTGGTCTTCCTGATGGCGGTCACCGTGATGGCGATCCTGGCCCGGGGACAGGTGGAGCCGCTGCGCTTCCTTGCACTGATTCTCACTCTACTGACGCTGCCCACGGTGTTTGCCAGCTTCTACGCCAGCTATCGGGATGTTTTCCCGGAGAACGCAATACCCACCGAGCCGCCACCGACCCGGGAAAGCCCGTAGCCGCCCCTGATTCTGCTATCCTTCAGCGCAGCGCGGATGATTCTCGACACCGCGTCCCCGGCGGGGAGTGAAATTTGATCGCCAAACCCTGCGAGCTGTGCGATTCCCCGGACGGGGATTTGCTCTGGCGTGATGAATTTTGCCGCGTGGTGCTGGTCGACGATCCGGATTACCCCGGCTTTTGCCGGGTGGTCCTTGAACGGCATGTAAAGGAAATGACCGATCTCGTGCTCGCCGAACGTGCGCGGTTCATGGATGCGGTGTTCGCGACCGAGGCGGCCCTTCGCGAGTTGATGCATCCGGACAAGATCAACCTAGCGAGTCTCGGAAACGTCACGCAGCATCTGCACTGGCACGTGGTTCCGCGTCATGAGGACGATCGCCACTTCCCCCGCCCGATCTGGTCGGAGCCGGCGCGCGTCGAGGGGTCGCGGCGCCCCGCCCCCGACCGCGGGGCGCTGGCGCAAGCGCTGAGACGGCAGCTGGGTTAGCGTGTCGATCTTCGATCTCCCGGGCATCAGGCCGGACGCAGCCCCGGACTTCACGGACGCCTCGGGTTGCGCCAAGTGGCTGCAGTCCTTGCCGCTGATCAACGTAGCCACTTCCCATGAACGCCTTCTCGGGCAGATCGAGGAACTGAATGCCTGCAGCATCGCACCGGCGGAACGGCTGAAGATCCTGGAGCTCCTGCGCGAGCCGGTGACTTTCGTGCAGGTGGAACACTCCAAGAAATTTTCCAGCCGCCCCGCCCCCCTCGCCAAGCAGGAGCGCGAGTTCCTGCACGGCGCCCATGCGCTCTGGGACGCGCTCTCGTGCGGTTATCAACACTGTCTCCAGGCGCTCGAGGGCGGCGCCTCCGGCAAGAACGCGGCGTTGATGGCCCAGCGCGTTCTGTGGAGTACGGGCCAGAAAATGATCGCCTACTACCAGGCCTATCAGCAAGTCGGAGAGCGCGAATGGAAGTTGTTGCACAACGTCTACGCGCTCGCCGAGGAGCGTGGCGTGGCCGGCGACGAAGTCTCCCATCCTGCTCGCAAAGGGAAAGACACCACCTGCACGGAAACCTACGCGCAGATTCTGCTGCTCGATCTCGCCTATCCCGGGAAGCTCACCCCGCGCCAGATCGAGCTGATTTCGCACTGGCTCGAGTACTGGGCACGCAAGGTCTCCGTCGGGCGCACGGCCACGGCCGACGGCGGCAGTGTCGCGCCGCTGATCGTCGATCTTTCGGGTGCTGCCGGGGCTTCGCGCCGCGCGGCGGAAGGGGACAGGACCCGGGTTCGGGAAATCCCGGAGCTCGGCAGTAGCCTGCGCAAGCGCGTCGGCTTGCTGCGCAAAGGCGAGACGCCCGCTTCGCTCGGCCTGGGCGAGGACGTGACCGCCCAGCTTGCCGACAGCCTGCTCGTGATGCTGTATCGGCGATGGTGCGAGGACAAGCAGTCGCGCGCGCATCCGCGCCACGGCACCAGCGGCACCGCGCAGATTTGCACGGGGATGGCCGCGATGCATTTCTTCGTCACTGGCCGCGCGTTCCAGATGCGCGGCGCTTCCCGGCAGATCTCCCATGTGCAGCACGATGAAATTGCGACCTTCGGACGCCTGGCAACGCGCCACGAGGACGCGCCCGGCACGACGCCGAATTTCCCTGTCGAAACCTGGCAGATCAAGGACGAGAGCGCTTCAGGACTGCGTCTCGAGCGGATCGATCCGGCGGCCGCGTCGCGTATGGTACTCGGTCAGCTACTTGGCATTCGCCCGGCGGATGCCAAGGCTTTCCTGCTTTGCACGATCCGCTGGCTCTCGGTCTCTCCGGCCTTCGAGCTGCGTATCGGCGTGCAGATTCTTCCCGGAATTCCGCTCGGGGTCGCGATCCGGGCGACCGATGCCGGGGCCGCGGCCGAGAAGTACACCCAGGCGCTCATGCTGCCGGCGGTCGCGGCGCTCCAGACTCCCGAAACGCTCGTTCTGCCCATAGGATGGTTCAAGCCGAACCGGGAGATTGAACTCTTCACAGAACGCGCGGGTCAAGTGCGGCTTGCATCGGTCGTCGATCGCGGTGCCGACTTCGAGCGCGTCAATTTCGAGGTCACCTAGCTTCAGAAGCACGCGCGCCTTTGCGCAGGTGATTCTGCCAACTTCTTCACATCCCGGAGGCGGTTCACCTGGGTGTGTATGCCAAGGTCATAGTACATTGTCATGGTAGCAATCCCCAGGAATTCACTTCCGCAGGACCCATGGCCTCAGGCGACTTCCTCCCGTCCCCAGGACCGCGACTCGCGGATCTCAAGAGTTGCGAGGACTGGCTCTCTCTCGCAGCCCCTGCCGACAGCCCCCATGCCTGCAGCGGACTCTTCACGCTGCTCGGGGAAGTCGAGAACTCCCCGCCCAGACACTCCGTATATCTTCAAATCCTGGAGCGGCTTCGTTATCCGGTCCTGCTTGCCGAAGCGGAGCAAGCCAAACGTTTCGCGGGAAAACCCTTGCCGCTCGACCCGGCGGAAGCTGCGGCTTTCGTCGAAGCGACCCACTTGTGGACGGCGATGCTTCGGGGCTACGCGCGGCTCCTGAGCGCAAGCCTGAGCGGCAAGCACCCCGAGCTCGAGCCCTCGCTCGCGCGGCTTTGCCAGCGCGTACTGGCCTGTTCGGGAGAGTTTATCGGTGTTTGCCTGCTTGCGCGGCGCGAGTTCGGAGCGGACTGCTGGAAGCTGATGCATCAATCCTACGCGGTAGCCGAAGCGCGCGGAGTCGCCGAGGAAACCGTCGCTGATTTGAACGTCGAGTCCTCGCCAATGGCGGCCTTCACTGAAGTGCTGATGTTGCAGCTTGCCCAGCCGTATCGCCTCTCTCACCGCGAACTCGGCTGGGCACGCAAGTGGGGCCGTCACTGGTCGCGCAAGGCGCTGCTGGGGCGCGAGGTACCCTCGCACGGCGGCCACGTCGTGGATCTCGCCGCGAATTCAGGCCCCGCCTGGGCGGCGTCTTCCACGGGCTCGGCCGCGCTGCGCTGCCTCGATCTCAGCCGCGTCGCCCGTTCGGTCAAGGCACGCATCCGGCGCCTGGAAGAAGGCGCCGAACCCGCCGCGCTCGGACTGGGCTCCGACTGTGCGCGGCTTGCCGCTCAGGATCTGCTCAAGACGCTGGGGCGTGCCTGGTCCGGTTCTGCGCCCGTGCGAGATTTTCCGAAGCGCAAGAGCGCCTCGCCGATGGAACTCGTGAGCGGCTTCGCCGCGATTCATCACGCGATCGAAGGCAGGCCCGTCACAAAGAGCGAAAGCCCATCGGACTATTCCTACGGAGAAGCTGATCGACTTCATACTCTCCAGCGCGTTGTGGAACCTCCGGTGACGCAGCAGGTCCGCGAGCAGGGCTCCGAGAACTGGGAAACGCTGGAAGAATCGGACGACGGATTCAGACTTCGCCGCAGGATGTCCGGCATGCGCCTCGCCCACCGGCAGCTTGTGGCGCTGCGACCGGGCGGCGCGCGTCGGTTCATTCTGTGCCACGTCGACTGGCTGATCGAAGGGCCGGGTCAAACGCTCACCATCCGGGCCCGCGCCCTCAAGGGGGTGGCGAAGGCCTGCGCGGTGTGGACCGACCGCAGCGCCCAGCAGCGGTCCAATGCCTTGATGCTGCCGGTCGCGCCGGGTGTTGCGCCGGCCCTCGTGCTGCCGACGGGCTGGTACCAGCGCACCCGCGAGCTCGAACTCAAGCTGGGCAACGCGGTGAGCCACGTAACGCTCTCAGGGTTGCTCGAGCGCGGTTTCGACTACGAGCGCGTCAGCGTTTCCTAGCCCGACCGCCGGAGTGCGTGGCGCACAGATCGCCGCCGTGCCTGAATGCGCCGCGCCGGACCGGGTATCATTGCCGTCAGCGCCGTCGCATCGACTCATGGCAGCAGCAGAGAAACCGACTCCCACCGAAATCAAATTGCACCAAAAATCCCGGGTGCTCGAGATTTCGTTTTCCGACGGCGGATCTTTCGAACTGCCCTACGAATTCCTGCGCGTGTACTCCCCGTCGGCCGAAGTGCGTGGGCATGGGCCCGGACAGGAAGTCCTGCAGGCCGGAAAGAAGGATGTGGACATCGTGAGTCTCGAGCCAGTGGGGAGCTACGCGGTGCAGCCGCATTTCTCCGACGGGCACGCCACCGGAATTTATTCCTGGGACTATCTCTACGACCTCGGTACGAACCGGCAATCTCTCTGGCAAACCTACCTCAAGAGACTGGCCGCAGCGGGGGCGCGCCGCGAAGCCTGAGGGCGTGAAATGAACCTGCCTTTCCGGCGTGCTAGCATGCTCGCGTGAGTCAAACCCACTTCGGATTCCAGCGTATCGATGAGGCCGAAAAGGCTTCGCGGGTCGCCGGCGTTTTTTCCTCGGTTGCATCCCGGTACGACCTGATGAATGATTTGATGTCCGGGGGCCTGCAGCGGTTGTGGAAGACATTCGCCGTGACCCTCGCCGGCGTGCGCGAGGGCGAAAGGGTGCTCGACGTGGCCGCGGGATCCGGGGATCTGGCGCTCCATTTCGCGAAGCGCGTCGGAACGAGCGGAGAGGTGTGGCTCACCGACATCAACCGTGCGATGCTGGAGCGCGGGCGCGATCGACTGCTCGACCGCGGCTGTACCGTTCCCGCGATACAGTGCGACGCCGAACGGCTGCCGTTTCCCTCGAACCACTTTGATTGCGTCAGCGTCGCTTTCGGACTGCGCAACATGACGAACAAAGACGCCGCCCTCGCCGAAATGCAGCGCGTGCTCCGATCCGGCGGAAGGCTGCTCGTGCTCGAGTTCTCGCGGGTCTGGCGGCCGCTTCGCAAGGCCTACGACTGGTATTCGTTCAGCGTCCTGCCCTGGCTGGGTAAGGCGATCGCGGGCGACGAAGCGGCGTATCGCTATCTGGCCGAATCGATCCGCGTGCACCCCGACCAGGAAAGCCTGAAAGGCATGCTTGAACGAGCGGGACTAGAGAACGTCGAATATTTCAACTTGAGCGCCGGCGTGGTGGCCTTGCATAGGGGCTACAAATTTTGAATCGTTGAGAGTGACTTTGAATCTCGGAGAGAGAGACCATGAAAAAAATCATCGTTTCAATGCTCGGACTGGTGTTCGGTGCAGGCTTGATGGCAGACGTCCAGGCGGCGAGGCTGGGCGGCGGCCGGAGTCTGGGTGCCCAGCGCCAGATCACTGCTCCCCCCAGGCAGGCGACTCCGCCGACGCAGCAGCAACAAGCGGCACCGGCGCAGCAACCGTCGAGTCGCTGGCTCGGACCCCTCGCCGGACTCGCCGCGGGACTAGGCCTGGGCTGGCTGCTCGCTCAAGGAGGTTTCGGGGCCGCGGCGAGCGCTCTCCTCATGGCCTTGCTTGCGGGCGCCGTGATCTTTGCAGTGATGCGTCTCCTGTCGACGCGGCGAGCGCAGGTATCTCAGGCGGGGTACGCCGGTTTCGGTGACGAGACCGTAGCTGCGCCGCCGCCCTCGCAGCTTCCCGGGGACGCGGGCGCGCGGCCGGACTACCGCAGCCAGTTCGTCTCTACCATTCCGGCTGGCTTCAACGTCGAAGGTTTTCTCAGGGAGGCGCGGCGCAACTTTCTGCGCCTGCAGGAAGCGAACGATCGCGGCGACCTCGACATCCTGCGCGAAGTCACGACCGAGGACATGTTCGACGCGCTGAAGGGCGAGGCCGTGGGGCGTTCGGATGGGCAACAGACGGACGTCGTGAAGCTGAATGCCACGCTTCTCGAGCTCGTCACGGAGGGCGAGCTGCATTGGGCGAGCGTGCGATTCTCCGGTTCGATCCGCGAGGACGCGAAGGCGGTGGCCGAGCCGTTCGAGGAAATCTGGCATCTGCAGAAGCCGGAGAAGGGCTCCTCGGGCTGGCTGCTTGCCGGAATACAGCAGCTGAGCTGATCTTCGCGGGCCGCGCGCTGCCCGAAATCCATGATCGAGCGCGGCGCCGTCGCGGCACTGAACCACCTCTTGCAGCAGCAAGCCTGGGCGGCCGAGCGACTGAGAGCGTTTGCGGGCCAGGGCGTTGAATTTCGCTGTCCGCCTTTTCCGGATCTGCGTTTGAGGATCACGGACACCGGTCTGCTCGATCGCGCGCGAGGCAAAGCGGCGAGCGCGCTCGTGGTAAGGCTCACGCCGGGCGCCCTGCCGTTGCTGCTTGCACGCGACGGGACCGCCCGAAATCAGGTCGAGATCGAGGGGTCGGCCGACCTGGCGAGTACCGTGGACTACCTTTTCCGCCACCTCAGCTGGGACGCCGAGGAAGATCTCTCCAAGGTGTTTGGCGACGTCATCGCGCACCGTCTCGCCTCCGGCGGCAGGGCTTTCGCGGCGTGGCAGCGCGAAGCCGCACTGCGCCTTGCCGAAAATCTCGCCGAGTACTGGACCGAGGAGCAGGCGCTGCTCGCGCGGCCCGCCGACGTGGAGCGCTTTTGCCGCGACGTCGACATGCTGCGCGATGACGTGGCGAGGATCGATAAACGTATCGAGCGGCTTTCCGGTTCGGGCGGGAACCGCTAGACGCCCGTGCCCCGCTTCGGGTCGCGCCGGCCAATTCTGGTAAATTGGCCGCTTCGCCCTGCGGTCTCTGACTTCCTTGCTTCGTCTGGCCAAGATCCTCTGGATAGCCCTGTTCTTCGGGCTGGATGAATTCGCACTCGCTTCGGGGAGCCGGTTTGCGCGTGCGCTGAAGGCTCTGCTTTTCTTTCGCACGCTGGCCGAGCCGCGCGGCGTACGGCTACGCCTGGCCCTCGAAGCTCTCGGTCCCATCTTCGTCAAGTTCGGCCAAGTCCTTTCGACGCGCCGCGACCTGCTGCCTGCGGACCTCGCCGACGAGCTCGCGAAGCTGCAGGACCAGGTACCGCCGTTTCCGGGCGAGCTCGCCGTTGCCGAGGTCGAGCGCGCTTTCGGCAGACCGATTGCGAAAGTTTTCGAGAAATTCGAGCTGCAGCCTGTTGCGAGCGCGTCGGTGGCCCAGGTTCATCTCGCCGTCCTTCCCGGCGGCACCGAGGCGGCAGTAAAGATCCTGCGGCCGGAAATGACGCCGGTGATCGCGAAAGACCTCGCGCTGATGGATGTCGCCGCGGGCCTGGTCGAACGGGTCTGGGCCGACGGCAGGCGCCTCAAGCCGCGCGAAGTAGTCGCCGAATTCGCGCGACATTTGTCGGAGGAGCTCGATCTCATGCGCGAAGCGGCGCATGCGAGCCAGCTTCGCCGCAATTTTCCCGACTCGCCGCTTCTCGCCGTGCCGGAGGTGTACTGGGACTTCTGTACGAGCACCGTCATGACCATGCAGAGGATGCGCGGCACGCCGGTCAGCCGGGTGGATGAGCTACGCCGCCAGGGCGTGGACATCCCGAAGCTCGCCCGCACGGGCGTCGAGATCTTCTTCACGCAGGTGTTCCGCGACGGGTTCTTTCACGCCGACATGCATCCGGGAAACATCATGGTGACGCCGGAAGGCCGATACGTCGCGCTCGACTTCGGCATCATGGGCACGCTCACGGAGGTGGACAAGCAGTATCTCGCGCAGAATTTCCTCGGTTTTTTCCGGCGCGACTACGCCCGCGTGGCGCGGGCGCACCTCGAGGCGGGCTGGGTGCCCGCCGACACGCGGATGGACGAGTTCGAAGGTGCGATCCGCGCCGTGTGCGAGCCCTTCTTCGACCGTCCGTTGAAGGAGATTTCCTTCGGTCGGGCGCTCGTCCGCCTGTTCCAGACCTCGCGCCGCTTCAACGTCGAGATCCAGCCGCAGCTCGTCATGCTGCAGAAGACGCTCCTCAACATCGAGGGTCTCGGGCGACAGCTCGACCCCGACCTCGATCTGTGGACCACCGCCAAACCGTTTCTCGAGAACTGGATGCGCGAGCAGATCGGATTGAAAGGCTTGCTGCGCACGCTTCGCAACGAGGCGCCTCGCTGGGCGACGATGCTGCCGCAGCTGCCGCGCCTGCTGCATCGCGCGCTCGCCGATGAGCGCTTGGGCCGTCTCGAGCGCGCGATCGAGGAATTCCTTGTGCTTCAGCGGCGACGCAACCGCCTCATCGGCGTCGCAGTCGCCCTGCTTGTTGCCGCGCTCGCCTGGGCGGTGTTCCTCACGGCCGTATAAATCCGCGCCCATGCTGATCGCCTCCGTCGTCCTCTATCTGCTGGTCACGATCGCGATCGGCCTGTGGGCGGCGCGGCGCGTGCACAACTCCAAGGACTACGTCGTTGCCGGCCGCAGCCTGCCTCTCTACATGAACACGGCGACGGTCTTCGCCACCTGGTTCGGCGCCGAAAGCGTGCTCTCGGTCTCGGTCGAGTTCTCCAAGAGCGGCCTGGGCGGCATCATCGCCGATCCCTTCGGTTCCTCAGTCTGCCTGGTCATCGTCGCGCTGCTGTTCGCGCGCGCGTTCTATCGCATGGACCTGCTCACCATCGGCGACTTCTACCGCAAGCGCTATGGCCGTACCATGGAGTTCGGTACCAGCGTGGTCATCGCCATCTCCTACCTCGGCTGGACCGCCGCGCAGCTCACGGCGCTCGGCCTGGTTTTCTCGACGCTGACGGGGGGCGCCATCTCGCTCCAGACCGGCATCATCGTCAGCGGCATCATCGTCCTCGCCTACACCATCTGGGGCGGGATGTGGTCGGTGGCGATGACCGATCTCTTTCAGTCGGTCATGATCCTTCTCGGCCTGGGCGTCATCGCCTGGTTCGTCGGCGACATGGCGGGCGGCCCGGGCAAGGTCATCGCCGCGGCCGCCGAGACGGGAAAGTTCGAGTTCTGGCCCAAGGGCGGCGTCAAGGAATGGCTCGCCTTCACCACCGCGTTCCTGACGCTGGCGATCGGATCGATCCCGCAGCAGGACATCTTCCAGCGCGTCACCTCGGCGAAGAACGAGAGGACCGCGATCGCCGGCAGCCTCCTCGGCGGGGTCGTGTACTTCGGCTTCGTGTTCGTGCCCATCTACATCGTCGTCGCCGGGCTCCTCATCGATCCGTCGCTAGTGGCATTGCTCTCGGCCGAGGACGCCCGCGAGACGCAGCGCATCCTGCCCGCCTTCATCCTCGGCCACACGCCCATGTGGATACAGGTGCTGTTCTTCGGCGCGCTGTTGTCGGCGAT
>DATDGA010000359.1:0-2095 GCA_036522335.1 Burkholderiales bacterium | reverse complement strand
GCAGTCCACGAACCCCACGATGCGTTCGTCATCGGCGGCGCGGAGATCTACGCACTTGCTCTCCCGTTCACCGACCGGCTCCACATAACCGAGATCGAGCGCGACTTCGAAGGCGACGTTTTTTTTCCGCAATTGGACCGCTCGCGTTGGCGCGAGGTCTCGCGCGAGCCACACGCTTCCGGGGGACCGGAAAGTCCCGCTTACGCGTTCGTAGAATACGAACGCGGCACCTGAGGCGCGCGCTCTACCTGCGGAATCAGATCACTCGCACCTCAGGCAGGGGGAAGCCGTTGAAGCTGCTCGCGTAGGCCGTGGTATAGGCCCCGGCATTCCTCAGGTATATATAGTCGCCCTCCTGCAGATCCGAAGGCAGCGGCTCGTCGCGCATGACCACGTCGATCGAGTCGCAGGTCGGACCTGCGACGTTCCAGGGAATGTCCGGACCGGCACGATCGGTCCGAATCTTGTACTTCAGCCCCTCCGCAGTTTCGATGATGCCGCCGAAAAGCCCGGCATCCAGATGCATCCAGCGCTTGTTCGCGCGCGTCGCCGTTCCCATGATGCGGCAGACGAAATAGCCGGCGTCGGAGACCAAGAACCGGCCCGGCTCGGCGATCACCTTGACCTCGGCGGGAAACGCCTCCAGGGCCCGGTTCACGACCTCCCCGATCACTTCGATCGCGGGGATCGGCTTGACATGCCTGACGGGAAAACCTCCGCCGATGTTCAGAAGACGCGGATTGAGGCCCGCCTTCGTCATCTGGTCGAAAAGCGCGCGCGATTTTTCGATGCCGACGCGCCAGTTTTCAGGATTGCGACACTGCGAGCCCACATGGAAAGCGACGCCGGCGAGGTCCGCTTTGAGCCTCGCCGCCGTGGCGACGATGTCGCGCGCTTCGGCGGGGTGGGCACCGAACTTGCCGGCAAGGGGCCAGTCGCTGCCGATGTTGGGCGTGTCGACGCGCAGATAGAGTCCGGCATCCGACTTGATCGCATGGATCTTCTTCAGCTCCTCGACCGAATCGATGACGAACCACTCGACGCCCTTCGAGGCAGCTTGGGCCACCTGGTCGCGTGATTTGACCGGATTGGAGTAGAAGATATCGGCCGCCGGAACGCCCAGCGCCAGGAGGAGATCCAGTTCGGCAATGGAGGCGATCTCGAACTCGGCGCCTTCTTCGCGCATCACCTTGAGGAGGCGCGGATCCGGGTTGGCCTTGACCGCGTAGTGCGGCTTTACGCGCGGCATCGCCGCCGTGAAGCGCCGCGTCTTCTCGCGGACTATGCTGGAATCGATCAGGAGGAACGGCTTGTCGTAACCGTCTTTGATTGCGGCCTGGACTTTTTCGAAATCCAGGCTCGACTCGGGGTGCGAGTCGAAGAGGTGGGTTGCTTCGAATGCCTGCTGTCGGACAGATCTGATGGTTTTTTTGGCTACGCCGGCACGCATCTGCATCGCTAGAGTCTCCAGGACAAACCTACGTTATAGGAATATCGAGAGCGAAAAAATCCTGCGAGCCGTAGTGCTCTCTCTTGCTTGTCATGATGACCTCCTTTCGTGCTGGTTCGGGTTCATGAATGAAATCCATACTCCAAAAGCATTGGGCCCGGGTTTGACCGTCCGCCTTGCAGACAACCGAACCGGAGCCCATATGGGAGCGATTATAGGGATTGCATTTCCGAAATCAAGCGGAATTTTCGACATTTTGCGTGCCTCCCGCACGCGGCGGCTCATTCGCTTACCCGCCGGTACCACAACGTATGGTAGGCCCGAGAAAGCTGAAACGCAATAGGAAGTAGCGGGAGAAAGTTGCCTTGCGGAGCGAGCCCGGTCAGATCTTGGGCAGCGTGACGCCCTTCTGACCCTGGAGCTAAACGACCGCACGGGCTGCTCGGCAGGCTCGCCCGCGCTGTTTATATCTTGGGCAGCGTGACGCCCTTCTGACCCTGATACTTTCCGCCCCGATCCTTGTAGGAGGTCTCGCAGACCTCGTCGGACTCGATGAAGATGACCTGGGCGACGCCCTCGTTGGCGTAGATCTTGGCGGGCAATGGCGTCGTGTTGGAGAACTCGAGCGTCACATGCCCCTCCCAC
>DATDGA010000358.1:0-4522 GCA_036522335.1 Burkholderiales bacterium | reverse complement strand
CGCGTGGACCTGCAGGCCCTCCTCGTGCATTCTTGCGAGCCAGTCGTCCTTCTTTTCGTATCCGGGCAGGCAGCCCGCGACGACCTTTGCTCCGCTTCGCGCCAGGCGCCGGCACACGGCCGTGCCGATCCCGCCCATGCCTCCGCTCACGAATGCAATGCGCTGCTTGAGCGGGCTCACGGCCTCTTGCATCGGTTCAGTGCCGGGGTGGGGGTTCGTGCGTCTCATTGCTGTGACCATTGTCATGGGTCAATCTCTCCCTGAAAAAGTCCTAGCCGCAACCTCATGCGATCCGGTGCTTCACGTAGCGCCCGGGCGCGGGCTCGAGCGGCTTGAATTTCGAATTGCCGAGCCGAGTGCGCGACTTCACCCGCCCGCCGCCGAACCCCTCGAGCCATGCGCTCCAGTCGGCCCACCAGCTTCCCGGCTTTTCGGTTGCGGCGGTAATCCAAGCTTCCGCCTCCTCGGGCAGTTCCTCTCCAACCCAGTAGCTCCGCCTTTTTTTTGACGCAGGATTGACGATTCCGGCGATGTGGCCGCTCGCACCGAGCACGAAGCGCGTCTCCCCGGCGAGCAGCTGCGTCGTTCGATACGCAGTAGCCCAGGGGACGATGTGGTCCTCCCGCGTGGCCAGCACGTAGGCCGGAATCGCGACGCTTCCGAGGTCGACAGGCACGCCCATCACCGAGGTCTTCCCGGGTTCGCACAAATTATTCTCGAGATAAGTGTTGCGCACATACCAACAGTACATGGGGCCAGGGAGATTGGTCGAATCCGCGTTCCAGTAGAGCAGATCGAACGCATCGGGCTGCTTTCCCTTGAGATAGTTGTTGACCACATATGACCAGACGAGATCGTTCGCGCGCAACGCCGAGAATACGAGAGCGAGATCGCGTCCGGGCATGATGCCGCCTTTTCCGATAGCGGCCTCGCGCAGCGCGACACCGGATTCCTCGATGAAAAGCCCGATATCGCCGGTATCCGAGAAATCGAGCATCGAAGCGAGGAATGTCGCGCTTTCCACGAGCTCCTCGCCCTTCGCAGCCATGATTGCTAGCGCGGCGCCGAGCATGGTGCCGCCGACGCAGAAGCCGAGCGCGTTGACCTTCTCCGTTTTGCCGATCTCGCGCGCGACTTCGAGCGCCTTGAGCACACCCTTCCCGACGTAGTCGTCCCAGGTGAGATGCCCGAGTTCCTCGGTAACATTGCGCCAGGACACCATGAATACGGGATGGCCCTGCTCCAGGGCATAGGCCACGAAGGAATTCTCCGGCCGAAGGTCGAGGATGTAGTACTTGTTGATACAAGGCGGGATCATTACGAGCGGGCGCTTGAACACGGTCGGTGTCACCGGCTTGTACTGGATCAATTGGATCAGTTCATTCTCGAACACCACAGCGCCCGCCGTGACGGCGAGATTCTTCCCCACCTCGAACACCGATTCGTCCGTGGTCGAGATGCGGCCCTTGTGGACATCTTCGATCAGCTGGCGCATACCCTGCGTAAGGCTCTCGCCTTTCGTCTCGAGCGCAAGCCTGATCGCCTCGGGATTGGTCGCGGTGAAATTCGCCGGGCTCATCGCGTCGGCGAACTGGCGCGTGATGAAGCGCAGACGCTCCTTTGCCAGTGGTTCGGCCTCGAGCGCCTCCACCCAATCCGAGAGAAAGCGCGAATTGATGAGGTAGCTCTGCCGCAGGTAATCGAACCACGGACTCCGCCGCCACTCCACCGACGAGAAGCGGCGGTCGCCGCGGTCGGGCGGCGCGACCGCCGCCGACTCCTGCCCGGACTTGCGCTCGAGTGTCGACCGCCATAGCTCTGCGTGCTGCTGGACGTAACGCACCTGCAGGGCTGCGACCTTTCCGGCATCAACGCCGATGGTCTCCACAGAAGGAGCGAAGTCGGAATCGGGCTGAACTCCCAGCGATCCGAAAAAGTTCTTCAGTAACGCCTGGGCGGCATCGGAGAATGGGGCGAGCGAAGATGGGGTTTGGACGGCCACGCGGTTTTGCGCTCAAGACCTTGAAATCGCTGAAGAGGCCGGCGATTATTGCGCCGCACCATCTACGAAGTCAAGGCAGGACTGCGCGAGCTTCAGACCTTGAGGCTAACTGTCTGTCCAGACTCGAAATTCGGTCGCTCGAGTGGCCAAACGCACCCCGGTCAGGACCAGTAAAGCCGCGCGGGGTTGTCCACGAGGATCCGTTTTCTCAGGCTCTCGCCCGATACGATGCGCGCGAAGAGATCGACCAGCTCGCCGTCGTTCGGCATCACCTTCACATTGGGATGGGGGAAGTCCGTTCCCCACAGCACGCGATCGGGCGCGGCCTCGACGAGCGCGGCCGCAAACGGTATTGCGTCGCGAAAGGGCTTTCCGGCCGTGGACACGCGTTCAGGGCCGCTCACTTTCACCCAGGCGAGCGGGTTCTTCATGAGATCGAGGAGCATGCGAAAGGGTCGCTGGTCCACGCCGTGGGATGCCTGAACGCGCCCCACGTGGTCGATGACGAAGGGCACACGCAGCCTGCGGAACAGGTCGGCATGGGATTCGATGTCCTCGGCGTCGAAATGCAGCACCAAGTGCCAGCCGAGCAGCGCGATCATCGCAAGCGTGCGCTCGAACACGCGCGGGTCGGGCGCGCCGCCCAGGTGCCGCACGAAATTGAAACGCACGCCGCGCACGCCACCCGTATGCAGCGTCTCGAGTTCGCGCTCGGTGACCTCGTCGCCAACCATGGCCACGCCGCGCCACGCGCCGCCGGGCTCGAACTGTTGCGACCAGGCGATCGCATCGAGCATCGCGCGATTGTCCGCACCGTGACAGCTCGCCTGGACCAGGACCGCCCGCGCCAGGCCCAGGTGCTCGTGGAGCGCTCGCAGCTTCTCCTTGGGGGAATCGGGCGGGGTGTAGCGGCGCTCGGGCGCGTAGGGAAACGTCGCCGCCGGTCCGAAGATATGGCAGTGCGCGTCGCAGGCTCCAGGAGGTGGTGCGTACTTCGGTTTGACCGGATTCGGATCGGGACCGGCAATCGCCTTAGTCATTCGTGCCGCGTCACTGTTTTTCGATCCGGGCGCGCTCGATCACTTTGCCCCACTTGACGATCTCCGCCGTAAGCAGCGCGCCGAGCGCCTCGGGAGTCCCTGCGCGCGCATCCACGCCGAGCTCCCGCAAACGATCGCGCACATCCGGTGCGGCGACCGCGGCGCTGATCTCACGGTTGAGCCGATCGATCACAGGTTTCGGCGTCCTCGCCGGCGCTGCAACACCGTTCCAGGAGGAAGCCTGGTATCCGGGGACACCGCTCTCGGCGACAGTAGGCACCTCCGGCAAGCCGGGGAACCGCTTGTCTGAGGTCATAGCAAGCGCCTTCAGTGCCCCGCCCTTGATCTGCGCCATCACCGGCGCGAGGATCTCGAACGCGACCTGGACATCGCCGCCCTTCAGCGCCAGGATGACTGCAGGTGTCGCCTTGAACGGCACCACCTGCGCGTCTATTCCAGACATCGACTTGAACAATTCCGCCGCGAGGTTCGGCGTGCTCCCGATGTTGATCGTGCCGATGTTGAATTTGTTGGGGTTCGCTCGAGCGGCTGCGATCAAGTCACGGACGGACTCAATCTTGGAGGATGAATCCACGACCAATACCAGATCGAAGAATCCTACGGTAGAGATCGGCGCAAAGTCGTTTTCCGTATCGTAGGGAAGCGATTTGAAGAGTGAAGCACTCACCGCGTTGCCATTGGTGATAAATAGCAGCGTATACCCGTCGGGCTCGGATTTTGCGACGGCTTCCGACGCGACGATGCCCCCAGCGCTCGGACGGTTTTCCACTAACACCTGCTGGCCGATGGTTCCACTCATCTTCTGAGTAAGCACCCGCGCGGTGATGTCGGCCACGCCACCCGCCGCAAACGGCACGATGACTCTTACAGGACGCGTCGGATAGCCCTGAGCTGATACGGGCGCCGCCGCAGTCACAAACGCAGCTGCGCAAATCAATGTCCAGGGAGAAACGATCGCTTGGAATGTTTCAAGTTGGTCGGGGCGGCGAGATTCGAACTCGCGACCACCTGCACCCCATGCAGGTACGCTACCAGGCTGCGCTACGCCCCGACTAGCAAAAAAGTATATCAGCGGGCGACATCATCCGTCTCATCTTAGCGTAGAAGTTCGATGACGTTTTTCAGTTCCTGCTTTAGCCCCGCAAGATTGATGTTCCGCGAGTCATGGGAGCGCGAGGTGGACGTCGCCGGTCCTGTCGCACGCGACGACGCGGCGCTCAGGCTTTCGTCGAGCCGGTTGCGCGCACCGCTGATGGTGAATCCTTGCTCGTAGAGGAGCTCGCGGATGCGCCGGATCAGGAGCACCTCGTGATGCTGGTAGTAGCGGCGGTTACCACGACGCTTGACCGGCCGAAGCTGGGTGAATTCCTGCTCCCAATAGCGCAAAACGTGCGGCTTGACGCCGCACAACTCGCTGACCTCGCCGATCGTGAAGTAGCGCTTTGCCGGGATCGGCGGC
>DATDGA010000357.1:0-11200 GCA_036522335.1 Burkholderiales bacterium | reverse complement strand
GCCGCGTACTTGGTGAGCTCGGCCGAGCGCACGTCCATCACGAAGAGCCTCTCGTGGTTGCGCTGGAACGGCGCGTAGAGCGAACGCATGATCTGCGTCGCTTGCGCGTCGTCGGAGCCGATCACGACTCGGTCCGGTCGCATGAAATCCTCGACTGCCGCGCCCTCTTTCAGGAATTCCGGATTCGCAACCACGGCAAAGGGAAGGTCGACGCCGCGCTTGCCGAGCTCGTCCGCGATCGCCTGACGCACCTTGTCGGCAGTGCCGACCGGCACGGTCGACTTGTCCACCACCACCCGGTATTCGGTCATGTGCCGGCCGATATTGCGCGCAGCCGCGAGCACGTGCTGCAGGTCCGCCGAGCCGTCCTCGCCCGGAGGCGTGCCCACCGCGATGCATTGCACCCCGCCAAAGCGCACGGCGCGCGCAACGTCGGTGGTGAAGTGCAGCCGCCCCGCCGCGCGGTTGCGCTTGACCACTTCGAGCAATCCCGGCTCGTAGATGGGGATACCGCCCTGCTCGAGCGTGCGGATCTTCGCCTCGTCGAGATCCAAGCACAGGACGTCGTTGCCGACTTCCGCGAAGCAGGCGCCGGTAACCAGACCGACGTAACCGGTACCAACCATGGTGATCTTCAAATTCTGTCTCCTTGTCTCACGGCGTCAGATCGATCTCCTCGGTGCGCTTCGGCGGATAGGTCTCCCAGCCGCCGCAGGCGGGGCAGTGCCAGTAGAACTGCTTCGCCTTGAAGCCGCAGTTCTCGCAACGGTAGCGGGCGAGCCGGCGCGTGTGACTGTGGATGAGATTGCGCACGAGCTCCAGATCGTGCCGTCGCTCTGCCGGCTCGACCAGGAGCTGAGCTTCGAGCAGCTTGTCCAGGCCGAGCAGCGTCTGGTTGCGGCGCATCTCGTCCTTCACGAGCTTGTAGGCCGTCTCGGGACCTTCCGCATCGAGCGTCGACTGGAAAACGACGTCGAGCAGTTCGAGCGAAGGAAAGCTCGCCAGATATCCACGAAGCAGCGTCAGGCCTTCTTCGGTCCGCCCAAGGGCGCGGTGACTCTCGATCAGGCGCTGGGCAACGAGCGTCAGGTAGGCGGGATTCTGCTGCTCGATGCCCTTCCAGGCTTCGATGGCGCCGGCTTGATCGCCAGCGCTTCCCATCAGATCCCCGAGGATGATATTGGCGCGGGCGCATTTACGATGCGCCGCCAGAGCCGCTTCAAGATGGCGTTTTGCGCCCTCGGGCCGCGAATGCGTCATTTCCGTCACGGCGAGCTCGCAGTAGTAGTTTGCGATTTCCTTCTGCGCAGATTCACCGGATTCCTTTTCCAGCTCGAGCGCGAACCCGATGGCCTTCGTCCAGTCTTTTTCCTGCTGGTAGATCTCGATCAGGGATTTGAGCGCTCCGGAGCGATGCTGCGTATCCCTGAGTTTTAGAAACACCTCTTCCGCGCGGTCGAGCAGGCCGGCCTTGAGATAGTCCTGACCGAGTTCGACCATTGCGTGCAGTCGCTGCTCCGCGCCCAGATCCGAGCGCTCGAGCATGTTCCGGTGCATGCGAATCGCCCGTTCGGTCTCGCCCCGGCGGCGGAACAGGCTCCCCAGGGCGAAATGCAGCTCGATCGTCTCCGGGTCGACCTTCACCACCTCGATGAACGCCTCGATCGCCTTGTCGGGCTCCTCGTTCAGCAGGAAGTTGAGGCCCTTGAAATACGAACGCGGAAGGTGCCGCGACTCCGACAGCAGCTGCTTGATATCGATACGAGCTGCAAGCCAGCCGAGCCCGAAGAACAGCGCGAATCCGAACAGCCACCAGAGTTCGAAGTCCATCGATGAGAATCAGGCCCCGGTGTGCGGCGGCACGACTCGATCTTCCGAGGCGTGCAGCTTTCGCGTGAGTTTCTGGATTTCGCGACGCTGGCGGAACAGGCGCGACAGGCAGGCGAGGACACCGAACGCTGCGCCGCAGATGAAAAAGAAGAGCAAGGCCAGGATCATCGGCGTCTCCCACGTTCTTCCGAAAAAGAAGCGCAGGGTCACCGTATCGGTATTCATGAGCGCGAGGACGAATATGGCGAGAAACAGGAGCGCCCGCAACATCCACGATAGATAAGTGATGAGTTTCATGGGGGGCGCGACGTCCAAAGTCTTCACCATTCCCGGGGGAGCACGAAAGGATATTTCCGGTCGCGTTTCATTTCATACAGACTCCAAAGCAAAACGGCGGCATCTCGCCGATGCCGCCGTCCGCGCACCCCGGTCCGAATCTCCTATTTTTGGTCAACCCTCTCGCGCAATTCCTTGCCGGCCTTGAAGTGCGGCACGAATTTCTCCGGCACGTGCACTCTTTCGCCCGATTTCGGATTGCGGCCGACGCGCGCCGGCCGGTGATTCAGCCCGAAGCTGCCGAAACCGCGGATCTCGATGCGCTGCCCCTTCACGAGACTCTGGGTCATCGCGTCGAGGATCATCTTGACAGTGAATTCCGCATCCTTGGCCACGAGTTGCGAATAACGCGTCGCGAGCCTCGCGATCAGTTCGGACTTGGTCATACCGGCCCCCGACTACTGTTGAGCGTTCTTGTTGTCCAGTTTCGCCTTGAGGAGCGCGCCCAGGTTGGTACTGCCGGTGCTTGCGGCGCTCTCGCTCTGGAGCTTGGCCATCGCTTCATTCTCCTCGGCCAGATCCTTCTGCTTGACCGAGAGATTGATGGTGCGGTTCTTGCGGTCGACGTTGATGACCATCGCGTTGACGCTGTCGCCTTCCTTCAGATGGGTGCGTGCGTCTTCGACGCGGTCGCGCGAAATCTCCGAAGCGCGCAGGTACCCCTCGAGGTCGCCGCCCAGGGCGATCACCGCCCCTTTGGCGTCGACGGACTTGACGGTGCCCGCGATGAGCTTGCCTTTCTCGTGGCTGGCAACGAAGTTGTTGAAAGGATCGCCTTCGAGCTGCTTGATGCCCAGCGATATTCTCTCGCGCTCGACGTCGATCGACAGCACCTGCGCCTCGGTCTCCTCGCCTTTCTTGAAATTGCGCACCGCCTCTTCCCCCGGCAGGGTCCACGACAGGTCGGAGAGGTGCACCAGGCCGTCGATTCCGCCCTGCAGCCCGATGAAGATGCCGAAGTCCGTAATCGACTTGATCTGGCCCTTGACCTTGTCGCCCTTCTTGAAGTTCATCGAGAACTCTTCCCAGGGATTGGGAAGGCACTGCTTCATCCCGAGCGAGATGCGGCGCCGCTCCTCGTCGATTTCGAGGATCATGATCTCGACCTCGTCGCCGAGCGCAACCACCTTCGACGGATGCACGTTCTTGTTGGTCCAGTCCATCTCCGAGACGTGCACCAGGCCTTCTATGCCCTGCTCCACTTCGACGAAAGCGCCGTAGTCGGTGAGATTGGTGACCTTGCCGAAGAGGCGCGTCCCGGTCGGATAGCGGCGCGAGAGGCCCACCCACGGGTCTTCGCCCAGTTGCTTCAGCCCGAGCGATACCCGGTTCTTCTCGGTGTCGAACTTCAGCACCTTCGCGGTGACTTCGTCGCCGACATTGAGCACTTCGGAAGGATGCTTCACGCGCCGCCAGGCGAGATCGGTGATATGCAAGAGACCGTCTATTCCGCCGAGATCGACGAACGCACCGTAGTCGGTGATGTTCTTGACGATGCCCTTGACCGTCGCGCCTTCCTGCAGGTTCGCCAGCAGCGCCTGGCGCTCCGCCCCTTGCGAAGCTTCGAGCACCGCGCGGCGGGACACGACCACGTTGTTCCTCTTGCGGTCGAGCTTGATGACCTTGAACTCCATCTCCTTGCCCTCGTAGGGCATGGTGTCCTTCACCGGGCGGATATCCACGAGCGATCCGGGCAGGAAAGCGCGGATGCCGTTGACCATGACGGTGAGACCGCCCTTCACCTTGCCGGAGATCATCCCCTTCACGAGCGTGCCGGCTTCGAGCGCCTTTTCCAGATCGAGCCAGGCCGCGAGGCGTTTCGCCTTGTCGCGCGAAAGGCGCGTCTCGCCGTAGCCGTCCTCGAGCGCTTCGATGGCGACGCTCGTGAAATCGCCGGGCTTGACCTCGACTTCACCCCTTTCGTTCTTGAATTCCTCGAGAGCGATGAAGGATTCGGACTTGAGTCCGGCGTTGACGACGACGTAATTCATGTCGACGCGGACGACTTCGGCGGTGATCACTTCGCCGGTGCGCATTTCCTTGCGCGTGAGACTTTCCTCGAAGAGGGCGGCGAAATTATTTTCCAGGGAAGCGGGAGATACTGCGGGGGCTGCGTTCGAAGCTATGCTCGAAGCTACGTTCGACATGGACGGAAACCTTGCATTCGCCCGTCCCGGAAGACGGGGCTCGTTATTCAAAAACAAAAAGCCAACAATTTCGTGCTTGGCTTTGTGTCACCCGTTCGCCCCGCGGTACCAGCCCACGATTTGAGCCGCCGCCTGCCCGGCGCTCATCGACGTCGTGTCGAGTAGCCGCGCTCCGGGGCTTTGCTTGAGAGGTGCCACGCTGCGCGACGCATCGCGCGCGTCGCGCTCGCGCAAATCCTTCAAAAGGCCGGGAAGTGTAGCAGCGATTCCTTTCTCTTTCAACTGTTTATAGCGCCGTTCGGCGCGGGTCTGGAGGCTCGCCGTGAGGAACACCTTGAGGTCCGCATCCGGAAACACGACCGAGCCCATATCGCGCCCTTCGGCCACCAATCCGGGTGAGCGTCGGAACTCGCGCTGCCGCCCGAGCAGCGCTTGGCGCACCTGGGGCAGTGAAGCCACGACGGAGGCCGCTGCCGAACACTCTTCGGTGCGAATGGCGTCGGTGACCCGCCGGTCCTCGAGAAAGACCTCGTCCCCCTCGAAGCGAACGGGCAGCTGCGCGGCAACAGCAGCAGCCGCGGCCTCGTCCCCGGCGGCTATGCCCTGGTTCGCTGCGCCAAGGGCCACCAGCCGGTAAAGGGAACCGCTGTCGAGGCGGTGAAAGCCGAGAATTTGAGCGACCCGTTGGGCCACCGTGCCCTTACCCGAAGCCGACGGACCGTCGATCGCGATGACCGGTACCGCTCTCACGCCGCAGCCCGCCGCGAAATGCTCGCGAGCACATCGAAGTATTCCGGGAATGTCTTGCCGACGCAGCCGGGGTCGTTGATCCGCACCCGCACTCCGCCCAATGCCGCGAGCGAAAAGGACATCGCCATTCGGTGATCGTCGTAAGTGGCTATCGTTGCGGGCCTGAGCGCCGCCGGCGGCGTCACCCGGAGGGACTCGGCACCCTCCTCGACCGCTGCTCCGAGCTTGCGCAATTCGGTCGCCATCGCCGCGATCCGGTCGGTTTCCTTGACGCGCCAGCTGGCGATGTTTCTGAGCGTGCTCGGTCCATCGGCGAACAGAGCCGCAACGGCGGCGGTCATCGCCGCGTCCGGGATGTGATTGAAGTCCGCGTCGATCGATTTCAATTTCCCACGCCCCCGGGCCTCGCGGGTAGCGCCCGACTCGATCCAGTCTTCGCCCATCGAGATCGAAGCGCCCATGCGCTCCAGCACTTCGGTGAAGCGCACATCGCCCTGGATGCTGGCTCGTCCCACTCCCTCCACGCGCACCGGACCTCCGCCGGAAAGCCCGCTGATCGCGCCCGCGGCGAGAAAGTAGGAAGCCGAGGAGGCGTCTCCCTCGACGCGGATCTCGCCGGGGCTGGCATAGCGCTTGGCCGGGACGGTGAACGTTTTCCATCCGTCACGCTCGACCTCGACGCCGAACCGACGCATCAGGTTCAAAGTGATCTCGACATAAGGCTTGGAGATCAACTCGGCTTCGACCTCGATTTCCGTTCGCGCGCCCGTCATGGGCAGGGCCATCAGTAACGCAGACAGGTATTGCGAGGACACATCGCCGCGCACGCGCACCTTGTCTCCGGTCCGGATCCTGCCCGCGTGCACCACGAGCGGAGGGAAGCCTTCCGCGCCTGAATAGTCGATGCGCGCTCCGAGCCGGCGCAATGCGTCCACCAGATCGCCGATCGGCCGCTCGTGCATCCGTGGCATGCCCGAGAGCCGGTACTCTCCGCCCGCGAGCGCGAGGGCTGCGGTAAGCGGCCGATACGCAGTGCCGGCGTTGCCGAGGGCCAGATCGGCGTCCTTCACCGGAAAGCCACCGGCCACTCCCCGAATCTCGATCCCATCAGTGACGTAGGCCACTTCGACGCCCAGGCGCTGAAGCGCCTCGAGCATCACCCGGGTGTCATCCGCATCGAGCAGATCGCGAACCAGGGTATTGCCTCGCGCCAGGGCGGCAAGCAACAGCACGCGGTTCGAGATACTCTTCGACCCCGGCATTTTCACGGTGCCTGCGACGCCCGCGATCGGACCGAGATCGAGGAACTTCACCGCTCGCCCTTCGCCCAGCGCTCGCGCGCCTCACGGGCGCGGGAGAACAGGGCTTCGAGCCCCTTGCCGTCGCCGCGCTCGAGGATAGTGCGCACCTCGTCGAGCTCTCCGCGATATCGGGCCAGCTCGGCAAGCAGGGCGTCGCGGTTGGCGAGACAGATATCGCGCCACATCTCGGGGCTGCTCGAGGCGATGCGCGTGAAATCGCGAAATCCTCCCGCGGCAAAGGAAAACAGCCGCTCGGCGTCCTTGCTCCCTGCGACCAGATCGACCAGCGCGAACGCAAGCACGTGCGGCAGGTGGCTGACCGTCGCGAGCACCGCGTCGTGCTCGTCCGGCTGCATTTCGAAAACCTGCGCGCCGCATCGTTCCCAGGCCATACGCACCCGGGCAATCGCGCCGCGCTCGTTCTCGGGGAGAGGCGTGAGGACGACCTTGCGCCCGCGATAGAGGTCCGCGAACGCCGCCTCGGCGCCGCTTTTCTCGGTGCCCGCGACCGGATGCCCGGGAATGAAACGAGAAAGCGCCCCCCTAAGCTCGCGCATCGCAAGCTCGACAACGTCCTGCTTGGTGCTGCCGGCGTCGGTGACGACGGTTCCTGGACCGAGGAGCGGCGCGATCGCGCGCATGATCGCTTGCATCTGCCCGACCGGCACGGCGAGCAGCACGAGATCGGCATCCTTCAGGGTTTCGCGGTCGAGCGCGCCGGCAGCGTCGATGACCGCGAGTTCCAGCGCGTGACGGATGTTGCTCGCACCGCGGCCGACGCCGACCACGCGGCCCACTGCGCCCGCAGCTTTCAACGCGAGCGCGAACGAGCCCCCGATGAGGCCGACGCCCACGACCACGAGTTTTTCGATGCGCGCCATCAGTCGTCGAGGACCGCTCTCAGCGCCTTGAGGAACTTCTCGTTCTCCCTGGGCGTGCCGACCGTGACGCGCAGATGGTCGGGCATGCCGTACCCCGCCACCGGCCTGACGATGACGCCGCGGCGCAGCAGCTCCTCGTACACCGCCCTCGCCCGCGGCACGCGGAAGGTGAGGAAATTGGCGCAGGAGGGTATGTACTCGAGCCCGAGCGTCCTGAAGGCGCGTTCCAGCTTTGCCATCCCCGCGCGATTCATTCTGTAGCTCTTCGCGACGAACTTCCGGTCTTCGAGGGCCGCCGTCGCCGCGGCGAGCGCGAGGCTGTTGACGTTGAACGGCTGCCGCACGCGGTTCAAGAGGCCCGCGACGTCCACGTGCATGAGCCCGAAACCGGCGCGAAGGCCGGCCAGGCCGTAGACCTTCGAGAAGGTTCGCGTCAGGATGAGGTTCGGGTATTTCGCAAGCCAGGCCACGCTGTCGTAGCGCAGCTCGGAGGGCAGATAATCCGTGTAGGCCTCGTCGACCACGACGGCGACGTCCCCGGGCGCGCGCGCGATGAAATCCTCGAGCTCATTTCCCGGGGCGAAGGTTCCCGTCGGATTGTTCGGATTGGCGACGAACACCACCCGCGTCTCCGGCGTGATCGCTGCCAGCATCGCCGCGAGATCGTGGCCGTAGTTCTTCGCCGGAACGACGATGCTTTTTGCGCCCCGCGCCTGGGTCGCGAGCGGATAGACGGCGAAGGCGTGCTGCGAGTACACCGCGGCGCGGCCCGGAGCGAGAAAAGCCCCCGCGACGAGCTCGAGCAGGTCGTTCGAGCCGTTTCCGACGACGATGCATTCCGCCGGCACCTTGTAGCGCTTCGAAAGCGCCGCCTTGAGATCGAACGCGTTGCCGTCCGGATAGCGCCCGAGCTCGGCCAGCGCCTTCTTTATCGCCGCCTTGGCTTTCGGCGAGACGCCGAGCGGATTCTCGTTCGAGGCGAGCTTGATGATTTTTTTCTCGTCGAGCCCCAGCTCGCGCGCGAGCTCGGAGATCGGCTTGCCCGGCTGATAGGGCGCGATCGCGCGGATGTACGACGGGGACTGCTCGCAGAGATCCATGAACTATTGAGAATTACGCAACCGCATGACACTTTTTCGTCGTCCCCGCGGAAGCGGGGACCCAGTGACTTTTATCGAACGAAACTGGATTCCCCACCCGCTTTCGCGGGTGCTAAAAGCCGCGGGAATGACGGTTCCATTTATGACCCGTGTCACGAAGTCTTGTGGATCGATAAGTCAGAGAACCGCAGCCGGGTAGCTGCCGAAGATTTTCAGGAACGGCGCCTTGTCGCGCAGCTCGGCGAGCGCCTTGGCGACCTTGGGGTCCTCCTGGTGGCCTTCGATGTCGACGTAGAAGTAGTACTCCCACTGCCCGGTGCGCGCGGGCCGGGATTCAAGGCGCGTCATGTTGACGCCGCATATCGAGAAGGACGCGATCAGGTCGAGCAAAGAGCCAGGCCTGTTGTGCGTGGTCATGACGAGCGAAGTGCGGTCCTTGCCCGAAGGACCGGCGTCGTGGGATCCCAGCACGAGGAAGCGGGTTCTGTTCTTGGGATCGTCTTCGATCGAGCGGGCGAGCAGCTTGAGACCGTAGCGCGCCGCGGCGATCTCCGGCCCGATCGCGGCGGCGCCCGCCTCTTTCGCGGCGACGCGTGCGGCCTCGGCATTGCTCGCGAGCGGCACGCGCCGGGCGCCCGGCAGGTTCTGCGCGAGCCAGCCGTGGCACTGCGCGAGCGACTGCGGGTGCGAATAGACCTTGCGTATCGCTTTCATCGAGGCACGCTTCGCTATCAGGTTCTGCTGCACGCGCAGCACGACCTCGGCGCAGATCCGCAAGGGGGTAGCGAGCAACAGATCGAGGGTGCGTCCGATGGCACCGTCGGTGGAATTTTCCACCGGCACGACCGCGTACTGCGCGCTCCCGGTCTCGACCGCGCGGAACACTTCGTCGATGGAGGCAAACGGCTGCGCCCTGACGCTCGTGCCGAACTGCTTGCCGAGTGCCATTTCGCTGAAGGTCCCCTGCGGGCCGAGGTAGGCGACGGAAAGCGGCTGCTCGAGCGCGCGGCAGGCCGAAATGATCTCGGTAAAGACACGCGCAAGCGCACCGCTGGCAAGCGGCCCGCGGTTGACGCCCGCGATCCGACGCAGGATCTCGGCTTCGCGCTCGGGGCGATATGCGACGCCGTTTTTCAGCCTGCCGATGGCGGCGGCGTGTGCCGCGCGCTCGTTCAGCAGCGTGACGATTTTTTCGTCGAGCGCGTCGATCTCGGCGCGGTGTTTGGCGATGTCGTCGGCCATTCGCGAATCATAAACTACCGAAGCGCGTGGCGCGCATCGGGTCGCCCGGCATCGCTGCCTTCTCGCTCGTCCACCCCCCACCCCCGAAACCCGCCCAATCTCCTGCGTCTTCCCCATGCTTGTTGCGTTGCTTAGCTTGTATCGTACGAACCGCTTACGGAGTGGCTTACCGATCTTCGGGATCGGCAGGCCAGGGCACGCATCCTGGCGCGGCTGGAAAGGCTGGGGTCGGAAAATGGCTGTGGAACAGGATTGACATTGAGACCGCGTCGATCTCGGCGCGGTGCTTGGCGATGTCGTCGGCCATGGCGTTCAGGATAAAGGCAAATAGCGGACCGCGAGCACGCCCTTGATGCGCGCGAGGCCTTCGATCAATCCCTTGTTCACCGCGCTGTCCACGTCGACCAGCGTGTACGCCATCTCTCCCCTGGAGCGGTTCGTCATGTTGTGAATATTCAAGCCCGCTCCGGCCATGGCGCTGGAGATCTGGCCGACCATGTTCGGTACGTTGGCATTGGCGATCGCGACGCGGTACGGCGACTCGCGTCCCATCACGACGTCGGGAAAATTGACGGCGTTCTGTACGTTGCCGTGCTCGAGGTAGTCGCGCACCTCGTCCACGACCATGACGGCGCTGTTGTCCTCCGCCTCACGCGTCGAAGCGCCCAGATGCGGCAGCGCGATCACGGCGGGATTCCCGCACAGCGCCTGCGCCGGGAAGTCGGTCACATAGTATTTGAGCTTCTTGGAGGCGAGCGCCGCCGCAATGGCCTTGGCGTCGACGATTTCCTCGCGCGAGAAGTTGAGCAGGATCGCCCCGGAGTGCATGAGCTCCAGGTTTTTCGCGTTAATCAAATGCCGCGTCACCGGAAGCAGCGGAACGTGCAGCGTGACGAACTGGCACGTCTTGAGGATCTCCTCGATCGAATGCGCCTTCTTCACCTGCGAAGGCAGGCTCCACGCAGCCTCGACCGTGATCTCGGGATCGTAGCCGAGCACGTTCATCCCGAGCTTGATCGCCGCGTCGGCGACGAGGCTCCCGATCTTCCCCAGGCCGATCACCCCCAGCGTCTGCTGGGGCAGCTCGACGCCGGCGAATTGCTTCTTCTCCGCCTCGACGCGCTTGAAGAGAGTCTCGTCGTCGCAATTGAGCGCGCTCACGAACCGGACCGCCGGAACCAGATTGCGGGCCGCCATCAGCATCCCGGCGAGCACCAGCTCCTTCACCGCGTTGGCGTTCGCGCCGGGGGCGTTGAACACGGGAACGCCGCGCTCGCTCATCGACTTCACGGGAATGTTGTTCGTGCCGGCGCCGGCGCGGCCGATCGCGCGCACGCTGTCGGGAATCTTCATCGCGTTCATGTCGTGCGAACGCACCAGAATCGCATCGGGATGCGGCGCGTCCTTCGCGACCTTGTAGGACTCTGCCGGAAAACGCTTCAAGCCCACTTGCGAGATCTGGTTGAGCAGCAGGATTTCGAATTTTTTCGTGGTCATTCGCGAATCATAAACCACGCCTGCTTCCAATCCCAACTTGTTGTCTTACGGCCCGCCCCAAACTGCGGCCCGGCGCCGCCCAAAACTCTACCGTTCGGTCGGCAGCCCTCCGCCCT
>DATDGA010000356.1:0-4707 GCA_036522335.1 Burkholderiales bacterium | reverse complement strand
CTCCTTCTGAACCTTCAGCCGCGGACCTACGCTCTGGCGATGGGCGCCGCGCTCGTCGCGTACGGCCTCACCATGCTGCTCCGGCGGCCGCTTTCGATCAGGAGCGGCCACCGCCCCGCAGCCGACGCGCTGGTCGGTGCGCTGGGCGGGATCACGGGTCCACTCGCGGCTTTCCCCGGCGCCTGTGTCACGATCTGGTGCGGCATGCGCGGATGGGACAAGGTCGCGCAGAGGGCCGTGTACCAGCCCTATATCCTGATCATGCAGATCGTCAGCCTGGGCGCCCTGTACCTGCTGCAGAGGCAGAGCGCGCCCGATCCCGCGCTCGTCGCCTACGCTCTTCCGGGACTTGCAGGGGCCGTCATCGGACTGCGCGTCTTCCGCGCGGCGACCGACCTGCAGTTTCAGCGCATGATCAACCTGGCGCTCGTCGCCTCCGGCATCGCGCTGGTGTTCAAGTAGAGGACGGAGTCCTGTTGGCAGCGGGCTTACATGCCCTTCAATACGGATACGTTGTGATGCTTCATGGGACGGCGGGTCCCGACTGGATCGACACGGGGCCTAGGCATGCTCAGTGTCGCGTGGCTACACACCACTCAGCTCATCCGCCGGCACATCCTCCTGCAGGAACTGGAGCACCGCTACTTCGTCCCGCCTCAACGCCGCGGTCGGGTGTTCGCGCCGCGCTTGCTGCGGAGGTGAATTATTCGATGGGAGCGGGGCGGTGAGGCCCTGCAGGTAGGCGCGCACCAGGCCGGGATGCACGTAGTACTTGCGGCACACGGCGCGGGTGTTGCCGAGGCGCTCGGCCACCGCGTCGATTGCCTTGATCATGTTTCGCTCGGCCTCGCGGCCGCTCGCCGCCGGTCCCATGGCGCACAGTTCCTTCGCAGCGAGCATGGTGCCCGCCCAGGTGCGGAAGTCCTTGGCGGTGATGTCGCGCCCGGTGATCTCGCGGAGATACGCGTTGACGTCGTCCGACGAAATCGTCTCGCGCTTGCCGTTCGCGTCGAGGTACTTGAACAGCTCGTAGCCCGGTAAATCCTGGCACTGCTGAACGATGCGCGCTAAACGCCGGTCGGTGATCGCCACGGAATGATCGACGCCGCTCTTGCCGCGAAACGAAAACCGCAGCTTCGCGCCCTTCACCTCGACGTGCCGCCCGCGCAGCGTGGTGAGGCCGAATGAGCGGTTCGCGCGCGCGTACTCGTCGTTCCCCACGCGGATGAGCGTCTTGTCGAGCAGCATCACCACGGTCGCGAGGATCTGGCGCCGCGTCAGGTCGCGCGCGCGCAGGTCGCGCTCGACGCGCTCGCGGATCTCCGGGAGGATCTCGCTGAACTCGAGCATGCGGCGGAACTTCGACTTGTCGCGCGAGTCGCGGTAGTGCGGATGGTAGCGGTATTGCTTGCGCCCGCGGTCGTCGCGCGCGGTCGCCTGGATGTGGCCTTTCGGGTCCGGGGAGATCCAGACGTCGGTCCACGCCGGCGGGATGGCGAGCGCGTTGATGCGCTTGCGCTCGGCCGCATCGGCGATTCGCGTGCCGTCGGGCGCATAGAACGCCCAGCCTTTGCCGGCGCGTTTGCGGCTGATGCCGGCGAGGCCGTCGGTGACGTAGCTGAGCCCGGCGCGCGTGGCCGCGTTGCGCTGCTCTTCGATTCGGGGCGAGGTCACCGGACACGGCCTCCCGTAGTTGCCGGCGATTGTACGGGACTTCGGGGATGACTCCCTAATCGCCGGGGTGCCGCGCCCCGCATTTCCCGCAGCGGCGCAGGGTCTCGCTCGCGTAGAACCGTTCGAATAACGGCGGCAAGTCCGTGACGATGTTCTTCAGCTGCACCTCGACACGGTGCAGCAGCGCGTGGCACTGGAGGCAATACCATTCGAAGCCGTCCTTGACACCTTCCGGCCGGGTCCGCTCGATTACGAGGCACATGCTGCCGGGTTCGGGACGCTGCGGAGAATGGCGCAGGTGCGGCGGCATGAGGAAGATCGCCCCTTCCTCGAGTCCGACCCGGCAGGGTCTGCCGTCCTCCATGACGTTCAGAAAAGCGTTGCCCTTCATCTGGTAGAAAAATTCCTCGTAAGGGTCGTCGTGAAAATCAGTACGGCGGTTGGGTCCTCCGACGACGGTGACGATAAAATCCGTGTCTTCCCAGATCTGCGCGTTTCCGACCGGCGGCTTGAGCAGATACCGGTGCTCCTCGATCCATTTTTGGAAATCGAGTGATTTCAGCACAGCGGGAAGCGGCTACACTTTGATGCAGATGTTGGTCGCTTCGGAATAGAAGTTGAGCGAGTGCAACCCGCCTTCGCGGCCTATCCCCGAAAGTTTAGCGCCGCCGAAGGGTGTGCGCAGGTCGCGCAGGAACCAGCAGTTCACCCAAGAGATCCCGACCTCCATCGCCTGGCCGACGCGGTGGCCGCGCGACAGGTTGGTGGTCCACACGGTGGAGGCGAGGCCGTACTTGGTGTCGTTCGCCATCGCGATCGCCTGCTCTTCGGTATCGAAGGGCGCGAGGTGCGCGCAAGGTCCGAAGATCTCTTCCTTTACCGTGCGCGAACTCTCCGCGAGGCCGGTCCACAGCGTCGGCTGGATCCAGGCGCCGTTCTCCCGTGCGTCGCCGAATTTCGGCACGCCGCCGCCGGTGATCACCTTCGCGCCTTCTTTCACGGCGAGAGCGTAGTAGGAAAGGACTTTCTCGCGGTGCTGCTTGGAGATGAGCGGCCCCATGCTGGTCGCCTTGTCCTGCGGGAAGCCGAGCACCAGGGCCTCGGCCTTGGCTTTCAGCGCGGCGACGAAACGATCGAAAATCGGCCGCTCGACGTAGACGCGTTCTGGCGCGAGGCACACCTGGCCGGTGTTGGAGAAGATCGCGTTCGACATTCCCGCGACCGCGGCGTCGAAATCGCAATCGGCGAACACGATGCCGGGGTTCTTGCCGCCCAGCTCGAAGGATATCGGCTTCACCGTCGGCGCGACCGCTTTCATGATCGCCGAGCCGGTCGCCGTCTCGCCGGTAAACGTGACGCCGTTGACTTCAGGATGGGTGGTGATGAACTCGCCGGCCGAATCGGGACCGAAGCCGTGCACCACGTTGTAGACGCCGGGAGGCACGCCCGCCTCATGCATCACCTCGGCGAGCAGCGTCGCGGTCGAAGGCGTTTCTTCCGAAGGTTTCGCAACGATGGTGTTGCCGCAGGCGAGCGCCGGCGCGAGCTTCCAGGTGAGGAGCAGGAGCGGCAGGTTCCAGGGCGCGATCACTCCGACCACGCCGAGCGGCTTTCTCATCGCGTAGTTGACCGCGCCTTTGCCGTCGGGCGTGTCGAGGTGGTAGGCCTCCGTGCCGTAGGTCCGAACGATGTCGGCGAACACGCGGAAGTTCGCCGCGCCGCGCGGAATGTCGAGGTGGCTCGCGAGCGACACCGGTTTGCCCGTGTCGGCGACTTCCGCCTGGAGGAAATCGTCGAAGCGCTTTTCGATGCCTTCGGCGACCTTGCGCAGCAGATCGACGCGCGCCTGCAGCGCCATCCTGCCCCAGGGACCTTTCAGCGCCGCCCTGGCGCCGCGCACCGCGGCGTCCACCATCGCGCGGTCGGCCTCGTGGACCTGGGCCACCACCGTACCGTCGACCGGATTGATCTTGGCGAACTGCCGGTCGCTGCCGACGAACTGGCCGTTGATGTAGCACTTGCGCTCGGCAACCTTGAGATGGGCAGTCATGGAAATCTCCGCGGGAGGCGCAGGCACGCCGTGAGAAAATAGGAGATACTACTTTACCAAAATGCGGGAGGGCCCACGCATCAAAGTGGGCACTGCAGAGCGACACCCAGATGCGATGACCCTCATCTCCAAGGAACGCGCGATCCTGTTTGCCGACGTGAGCGGCAGCACCGCGCTCTACGAGCTGCTCGGCGACAAGCCCGCCGCCAAGACGATCGAAGCCTGCCTCGGCGAGCTGCGAGAGATCGTCGCGAATCGCGGCGGCCAGGTCGTCAAGAACATCGGCGACGAGATCATGGTGGTGTTCGGCAGTTCCGAGGCCGCCTGCGAGGCGGCGAGAGAGATGCAACAGCGCGTCGTCGCCTTGCTCCCGACCGCCGGCGTGAAGCTCGCCATCCGCATCGGCTTTCATTTCGGCCAGGTGCTCGAGGAGAAGGACGATTTCTGGGGAGACGGCGTCAATACCGCGGCCCGCCTCGCCGAGCTTGCCAAGGCCGGGCAGATTCTCACCAGCGGTGCCACGGTGAGCACCTTGCCCCTCGCGCAACGCATCAACCTGCGCGATCTGGATGCGATCCAGGTCAAGGGCAAGCAGGACGCGGTGCGCGTGTTCGAGGTCATGTGGGGGGACACCGACGAGGCGACCCAGTTCGCGGGGCTTGCGTCCAGCGCAAGGGTGGAAGCCAAGCTCACCCTGGAAATCGGCGAGCGCACCGTGGATTTTCCGCCCGGGAAAACCTCGCTCACCCTGGGCCGTGATGGAACCTGCGATATCGTCGTCAAGGAGAAGACCGCATCGCGCGTGCATGCGCGCATCGAGCGCCGGGGCGTGCAGTACATCCTGATGGACGAATCGACCAACGGCACCTACGTTGCGATCGAAGGGGACCGCGAGGTGCTGCTGCGCCGCGACCGCATCATGCTGCGCGGCCGGGGCAAGATCGGCTTCGGCACGACGACCGGAGCGGCGATCGAGCTGCTGC
>DATDGA010000355.1:0-1700 GCA_036522335.1 Burkholderiales bacterium | reverse complement strand
GCCGTCGATGATGCGGTGGTCGTAGGACAGCGCGAAATAGTTGATCGGCCGGATGACGATCTGTCCGTTCTCGACCACCGGACGCTCGCGGGTCGCGTGCACGCCGAGGATCGCCGACTGCGGCGGGTTGATGATCGGCGTGGACAGCATCGAGCCGAACACGCCGCCGTTCGTGATCGAGAAGGTGCCGCCGGTCAGCTCCTCGATGGCGAGCTTGCCATCCTGGGCGCGCTTGCCGAAGTCGGCGATCTTCTTCTCGATATTGGGGAAGCTCAGCTGGTCGCAGTCGCGCAGGATGGGAACGACCAGTCCCCGCGAGCTGCCGACCGCGATGCCGACGTCGAAGTAGCCGTGGTAGACGATGTCGTTGCCGTCGATCGAGGCGTTGACGACCGGGTATTTCTTCAGCGCGTGCACCGCCGCCTTCACGAAGAAAGACATGAAGCCGAGCTTCACGCCGTGCTCGCGCTCGAAGCGCTCCTGGTACTTCTTGCGCAGCTCCATCACCGGCTGCATGTTCACTTCGTTGAACGTGGTGAGAATCGCCGCGGTCGACTGCGACTGTACCAGGCGCTCGGCGATCCGCGCCCGCAGGCGCGACATCGGCACGCGTTGCTCCGGCCGATTCGCGAGGATCTGCTCGACGCTGACCGGCGGAGGCGGCGTGGGCAGGGAGGGCCGGGCCGAAGGCGAAGCCGGCGCCTTTGCTTCCTGCGACAGCACATCGGATTTCGTCACGCGGCCGCCGCGCCCGCTGCCTGCGATGGCCGCGGTGTCGATACCCTTCTCTTCGGCGAGTTTTCTCGCCGACGGCATCGCCGCATTCGCCGCCGGTTTTGCCGCGGGTGCAGGCGCCGCTGCTTGGCTAGCCGCTTTCACGGGGGCGGCGGCCGATGCCACGGCTTTCCCTTCGGTGTCGATGGTGGCGATGATTTCCCCCGCCTTGACCGTGCTGCCGTCCGTCTTGACGATTTTCGCGAGCACGCCGTCGCCGGGGGCCGGAAGCTCGAGCACCACCTTGTCGGTCTCGATGTCGATCAGGTTTTCGTCGCGCTTCACCGCTTCGCCGACTTTTTTGTGCCACGCGAGCAAGGTGGCTTCCGCGACCGATTCCGAAAGCTGCGGCACTTTGACTTCGATGAGCATGCTCTTCCTTCTCGATTCCTAGCTTCGCGCGGCCCTGCCCGTGCCCTGCACCGGGCGAACCAGATTGTCCGTCACGGGCCTGAATGCCGCATCGACCAGTTCCTTCTGCTGCTCGTTGTGCAGGGAAGCGTAGCCCACAGCGGGAGAAGCCGAGGACTGACGCATCGCGTAGGCGAGAACCTGCTCCTCGCGCATGTGGCGCAGGAGGTATCTCTGGATCCAGTACCAGGCGCCCTGGTTCGCCGGCTCCTCCTGGCACCACACGACCTCGCGCGCGCTGGCGTAGAGATTGATCTGCTCCTGGAATTCATCGTGCGGGAACGGATAGAGCTGCGCGATGCGCACGATGGCCGTGTCCTTCGCGCCGCGTTCCTTGCGCCCCGCCATCACATCGAAAAAGACCTTGCCGCTGCAGAAGATCACGCGCTTCACGTCCTGCGGCCTGATGCTCTGCTCCCAGTCGGAGTTGACCGGCTTGAACTTGCTCTCGGCAAATTCCTCGAGGGGCGACACCGACTCCTTGTGGCGCAGCAGGCTCTTCGGGGTGAAGATGA
>DATDGA010000354.1:0-6322 GCA_036522335.1 Burkholderiales bacterium | reverse complement strand
CCCGCCGATGCTGTCCTACGCAGTCCTGCTCGTTGCCGCGGTGCTCGTCACTCTGGTTTTTGCGCCGCTCATCGAGCGCGGACTGCTGCGTTTCATGTACGCAAAAGACGAGGTCGTGATCCTGCTCATCACCTACGCGCTCTTCCTCATTCTCGAGGACACGATCAAGCTGATCTGGGGCGTGGACCCGTATTTCGTCGCCCAGCCGTATGCGCTGCTCGGCAGCTTCGAGATCGGAGGGCTGCGCTATCCGACTTATAACCTGATTCTCGTCGGCCTCGCGCTCGCCTCTGGCGGAGGGCTCGCGTGGATCCTGAACGGTACGCGAGTCGGCAAGCTGCTGCTCACCGTGATCCACGATCCCGAGATGAGCCGCGCGATGGGAGTGAACGTCGGCCGCTTCTATCTCGTCACCTTCACTTTCGGCTCGATGCTCGCCGCGATCGCCGGGAGCTTCACCGCGCCGACGGTGTCGGTGGTGCCCGGCCTGGGGGTCGACGTCATCGTGCTCTCGTTCGCCGTCGTCGTGATCGGCGGCCTGGGCAGCGTACCCGGCGCGGCGCTCGGCGCGGTGATCGTGGGCCTCGCGCGCTCGGTCTCGGTCCACTACATGCCGCAGGTGGAGCTCTTCGTCATCTACTCGGTGATGGCGGTCGTGCTCGCGTTCCGGCCGAGGGGCCTCTTCAGCCTCGCGGAACCGCGCAGAATATGAATCGCGACCGCATGCCGTTCCTGCTCGGTGCGGCCCTCGCCGCCGTGATCGTCGGGGGCCCGCTGCTGCCGCAATGGGCGCTCTTCATCCTCACCATCGCCTTCGCGCAAGGGCTGGTCGCGCTGGGGCTGATGCTGCTGTTGCGCGCCGGGCTCGTCTCCTTCGGCCAGGCGCTGTACTACTGCATCGGCGCCTATACCGCGGGAGGTCTCGGGCGCGCCTTCGGGGTGAGCGACGTGTTCGTGCAGATGATCGCGGGCGCGGCGACGGCGGCGCTGGTCGCCTTCGTCCTCGGATTCCTGCTCGCGAAATACCGCGGAATTTTCTTCGGGCTCTTGAGCCTCGCCCTGTCGATGATTCTCTACGGGCTGATCGTGAAGAGCGAAGCGCTCGGCTCGACCGACGGCCTGAACGTCGCGCGATCGACCCTCTTCGGCGTACGCCCGTCCGCCGACTGGGTGCGCTACGCGGTGGCGGTCGCCGCGGCGTTCGCGGGCATAGGCGCGGCGACTCTGGTTCACCTGTACCTCAAGACGCCGCTGGGGCGACTCGCCCCCGCGATCAAGGACAACGAGATCCGCGTCGAATACATGGGGGCATCGGCGCGCTACGCGATCCACGTCCAGTACGTGATCGCCGCGACGCTCGCCGGCATCGGCGGGGCGCTTGCAGCGACCACGGTCGGCCACATCGACCCGGAGATGGCCTACTGGACGACTTCGGGCGAGTTCATCTTCATCACCATCCTCGCCGGCACTGGCAGCGTGCTCGCGCCCTTCCTCGGCGCGCTGCTGTTCGGCGCGATCCACACGCTGGCGTACGATCTGTCGCCGCATACCTGGCAGATGAGTCTCGGCACGGCGCTGCTCCTGGTGATCGTTTTCCTGCCGGAGGGATTGTGGTCGCTGTTCGCCCGGCGCAGGACGCTTTAACGATGAGCGCCGCTCTCCGCTGCACGCCGCAAGGCGCTCTGACATGAGCACCATCCTCGCGGCTCGCGGCGTCAACAAGAATTTCGGCGCGATCGCTGCGGCGGCGGACATCAACGCCGCTATCGAGGCGGACTCGGTCGTCGGGCTGATCGGCGCCAACGGCGCGGGAAAGACGACCTTCATCAACATGATCACGGGCTACATGAAGCCCGATTCGGGCAACATCCACTACGAGGGACGCGACATCACGGCGCTCGCGCCGCGGGACATCACGCGCCTCGGGATTCTCCGGTCGTTCCAGATTCCGCAGCTCTACGGCTCGCTCAGCGTGTACGAGAACATGCTGACGGCCCTGGGAATCATGCTGCACAACGCCGGCAGGGGCGGATTCTTTTCCCGTTCGCGCGCGAGCGTGCCCGGGCACGATGCGCCGGCCGAAGAAGTCGCCGAGCGCATTCTCGGGCGCTTCGGCCTGGCCGAGTATCGCGACCGGAACACGCAGGTGCTGCCCGGCGGCGTGCGCAAGCTCCTCGATATCGCGCTCACCATGGCCGCGAGGCCGCGGGTTCTCCTGCTCGACGAACCGACCAGCGGCATCTCGGCCGAAGAAAAATTCGGCATCATGGAGATGGTGATGGGAGCGATGAGGGCCGAGGGCGTCACCGTGATCTTCGTCGAACACGATATGGAAGTCGTGAGCCGTTTTGCCGAGCGCGTGCTCGCCTTCTACGACGGCCGGATCATCGCCGACGGCCGTCCGGAAGCCGTGCTCGGCGACCCGGACGTACGGCGCTACGTGGTCGGCGGAGATCTCCAGCGCAAAGAGGAGCGGGCGGCCCGTGCTTAGGATCGCCGCGCTCAATGTCGCAATCGGAGCCGTGCAGATCCTGCGCGAGGTCTCGCTCGAGCTGCCCACCGGGAGCATGGCCGGGCTGATCGGGCGAAACGGTGCGGGCAAGACTACTCTCATGAAGAGCCTCATGGGACTGCTCAAGGCCTCGAGCGGCACGGTGAATTTCGACGGAATCGATCTGCTGGGGATGCCCACGCACGCGCGCACGCGGCTGGGCATAGGCTACATGCCCGAGGACCGGCGGCTGGTGCCCGAGCTCACGGTCGAGGAGAACGTGCTCGTGCCCGCGTGGGCGGCGCACGTGCCCGACAGCGGCGCGCGGCTGGAAAAGGTCTATGCCATGATACCGGAGGTCCGGGATTTCGCCTCGCGCAAGGGCCTGCAGCTCTCCGGCGGTCAGCAGAAACTCGCGGCGCTGGCGCGCGCGCTCATGTGCGGCACCCGGCTGCTCCTGCTCGACGAGCCTTTCGAAGGCGTTGCGCCGGCGCTGGCGCAGCGGCTCGCCGACGTGATCGCGGGCCTGAAGAAGGAGGGCATGACGGTGATTGTCTCCGAATGCAACCTGCAGCACTCGCGACGCATGGCCGACCGCATCCTCGCGATCGACCGCGGCAGCATCATTGCAAAGGAACAAAATGATCGTTGAAATGCGCACGTACACGCTGCACCCCGGCAAGGTCTCCGAGATGGTGAAGCTGTACGGGGAGGAGGGCCTTGCGCTCCAGCAACGCCATCTGGGAAAGTTCATCGGGTATTTTTCGACCGAGACCGGCAATCTCAACCAGGTCGTCTTCTTGTGGGGCTACGACAGCCTCGACGACCGCGCTGCGCGGCGCGAGCGCCTGGCGCAGGACCCCGAATGGAAACGCTACCTGCAGAAGGTGGCGCAGCTCCTCGTGACGCAGGAAAACCGCATACTCAAACCGGCGCCGTTCTCGCCGATTCGCTGAAGGCGCGCGGGCGAAGGGGAAACGCATGGGCAGAGTCGAACCCGAAGTCGGACCCATTCCAGGCACGGGCTTCGACCGCTCCGATCCCGGTGCGGTGCGCCGCGCGGTGCGCTCGGGCGCTTACACCGGTCACACCGGCGGTTTCGCGCCCGGATACGTGCAGGGCAACGTCTGCATCCTTCCGAGCGCGTACGCAGGAGACTTCGAGCTCTTCTGCCGGAGAAATCCCAAGCCCTGTCCGCTCCTCGCCGCCTCCGACCCGGGGAATCCCCGCTTGCCCTCGCTCGGCGCCGACCTCGACATCCGCACCGACGTGCCGCGCTACCGCGTGTTCCGCGACGGCGAGCTCGTCGAAGAGCTGACCGACATCGGCCATTTGTGGCGCGGGGACATGGTCGCGTTCGTCCTCGGCTGCTCGTTCTCGTTCGAGGAGGCCCTGATCGAGGCGGGGGTTCCGCTTCGGCATATATCCGAGGGCAAGAACGTCGCGATGTACCGCACGAACATCCCGACCGAACCCGCCGGGCCGTTCCGCGGTCAGATGGTGGTGTCGATGCGCCCGTTCACGCCGGTAAATGCGATACTCGCGATCCAGATCACTTCTCGCTTTCCGAAGGTGCACGGCGCGCCGGTGCACATCGGAAAACCGGAGCTCATCGGCATCGGAGATCTCGAGTCTCCGTGGGCGGGCGACGCCGTCGAGGTCAAGGCGGACGAGCTGCCGGTATTCTGGGCCTGCGGTGTGACGCCGCAGTCGGTGGTGCTCGAGGCCAGACCCCCGATCTGCATCACGCACGCGCCCGGCCACATGCTGGTGACCGACCGCAGGAACGCCGAGCTCGCCGCCCGTGGATAGCACCGACGTCCTGCTGCTCGCCCGCGCCCAGTTCGGGCTGAACATCGCCTTCCATATCCTGTTTCCGAGCCTGACCATCGCGCTCGGTTGGATCCTGCTCTACTTCCGCATCCGCTACGCGCGCTCGGGCGACACGGCGTGGCTGGCGACCTACAAGCTGTGGACCAAGGTGTTCGCGCTGTCCTTTGCGATGGGCGTGGTGAGCGGCATCACCATGTCGTTTCAGTTCGGCACCAACTGGCCGGGCTACATGCAGAAGGTCGGCAATATCGCCGGGCCGCTACTCGCCTACGAGGTGCTGACCGCGTTTTTTCTCGAGGCGACTTTTCTTGGCGTGATGCTCTTCGGCATGAACCGGGTTCCCGGCTGGGTGCACATCTTCGCCTCGGCCATGGTCGCGATCGGCACGACGCTCTCGGCGTTCTGGATCCTGGCGCTCAACTCCTGGATGCAGACGCCGGCCGGCCATGCGCTGGACGGCGGCCAGATCATCGCCGGCGACTGGCTGCAGGTGATTTTCAATCCGTCGTTTCCTTACCGTTTCACCCACATGCTGCTCGCCTCCGGGCTGACCGCCTCGTTCGTGGTCGCCGGTCTCTCGGCGTGGCGGCTGCTGCGGGCGGGCGAGGACTCATCGGCGCGGGTAACGCTGCGCACCGGCCTGGTCCTCGCCGCCGTGCTCGCGCCAATTCAGGTTTTCGTCGGCGACCAGCACGGGCTCAACACGCTCGAGCACCAGCCGGCGAAGATCGCGGCGATCGAGGCGATCTGGAAAACGGAGAAGGCCGTACCGCTCGTTCTCTTTGCGATACCCGACGATGAAAAGCGCAGGAACGACTTTGCGATCGAGATACCCAAGGGCGCGAGCCTGATCCTCAGGCACGACGCCGACGCGGAGCTGAAGGGCCTGGACGCCTTCGCGCCGAACACCGCTCCGGTGGCGCCGGTGTTCTTTGCGTTCCGCGCGATGGTGGGGATCGGCATGCTGATGCTCCTCGCCGCGTGGTGGGGCGCCTGGGCGACGCGGCGCGGAATGCTGCCGCAGCGCTGGATGCTGTGGACGCTTTCGGGCTTCACCTTCTCGGGGTGGCTCGCGACCCTGTGCGGGTGGCTCGTGACCGAGATCGGCAGGCAGCCCTGGCTCGTCACCGGCATCCTCATGACCTCCGACGCGGCGGGCGGGGCCTCGGGGGCGCAGCTCGGCGCGAGCCTGACCGGGTATGTGATTGCGTATACAGCGATGCTCCTCGCCTACCTGGTGGTGCTGACCCATCTCGCGGGAAAGGGGGCCCAGGCGTGAGCCTCGACCTGCCGCTCGTCTTCGCCGCCCTGATGGGGCTGGCGATGCTCATGTACGTGGTGCTCGACGGCTACGACCTGGGCGTGGGCATGCTCATGCCCGCGGCCGACGCGCGCGAGCAGGAGCTGATGGTCGCTTCGATCGGTCCGTTCTGGGACGCCAACCAGACCTGGCTCGTGCTCGGCGTGGGCATCCTGCTGGTCGCTTTTCCGGTGGCGCACGGCATCGTGCTGGGCGCGCTCTACCTTTCGATCGGCGCGATGCTGATCGGGCTGATGCTGCGCGGCGTCGCGTTCGAGTTCCGCATCAAGGCCGAGGGCTGGCATCGCGAGCTGTGGAACGCGCTGTTCTGGTTCGGATCCTTCCTCGCCTCGTTCGCGCAAGGATTCATGCTCGGTCGCTACATCACCGGATTTCACTCCGGGTTCGGCTACACCCTGTTCGCGCTCCTGGTGGGCGCGAGCCTGTGCGGCGGCTACGTCCTGCTCGGCGCGACCTGGCTCGTCCTGAAGACGCAGGGCGTGCTCCAGGCCAAGGCGCTCGGCTGGGCGCGCTGGGGACTCGCGGGGGTCGCGCTCGCGGTCGCGCTGGTGAGCCTCGCCACGCCGGTCGTGAGCCAGTCGGTGCAGGCGAAGTGGTTTGACTTTCCGCGAACGCTCGCGCTCATGTTGCTGCCGCTCGCGACGCTCGCCGCGGGGTGGTGGGTCTGGGCGAGCACC
>DATDGA010000353.1:0-7076 GCA_036522335.1 Burkholderiales bacterium | reverse complement strand
CGACTACACGCCGGACGCGCTGCAGGGCACGCTGAATCTGGACTTCAACCTCGGCGATCCGGGAGCCGACAAACAGGCCGGGTCCGTCAGCCGGATCGCGGCGCGTCGCGTCGGGGACTGTTGAAACGGCCGTGCGAATCGAGTGTGTCCTGCAGTGCGACAACCACCTCGGCGAGGGCCCGGTCTGGGACGTCGAGGAAGGCCGGCTCTATTGGGTCGATGGCACCGGCCGGCGCGCAGGCAAACCCTCGATCTGGCGCCTCGATCCGAAAAGCGGCAAGACCGAGAACTGGGCGCTCGCCCGCGACATCGGCGCGCTCGCGCTGAGGAGCAAAGGCGGGGCGGTGCTCGCGCTCGACGACGGTTTTTATTTCTTCGACTTCAAATCCTCAAAGCTCGACGCGATTTCGCTTGTTCACGCGGGACAGCCGCGCACGCGGCTGAACGACGGCAAGGTCGACCGGCGCGGGCGCTTCTTCGCAGGCGGCATGGACGACAAGGAGGAGCTGAAGATCTGCGGGCTGTGGCGCCTCGATCCCGATCTCTCCGTCACCCTGGTGGACGACGGCATCATCTGCTCGAACGGCCCGTGCTGGAGCCCAGACGACAAGACCTTCTATTTCGCCGACACCTTCCAGGGCGAGATCTGGGCCTACGATTATGACCTCGCCACCGGCACGCCCGCGAACAGGCGGCTCTTCGCCTCGTTCAAGAAGGACGCCGGCGTCGCCGACGGATCGACCGTCGACGCCGAGGGCTGCGTCTGGAACGCGCAGCTCATCTCGGGC
This sequence comes from Burkholderiales bacterium, assembly GCA_036522335.1. GTDB lineage: Bacteria > Pseudomonadota > Gammaproteobacteria > Burkholderiales > SG8-39 > VBDM01. Next base: position 6,288 of record DATDGA010000353.1, on the reverse strand, counting down.
GACCTGGTGCGCTACGCGCCGGACGGCTCGGTCGAGCGGCGCATCGGCATGCCGGTGAGGAACATCACCAGCGTCATCTTCGGCGGGGAGAAGCTTGACGAAATCTATGTCACCTCGATGGCGCGCGTGAAGCACCCCGCGGTGCACGACCGCTTCGCCAAGGAGGCGAAACCGCAGTTTCTCGCGGGGAGCCTCTTCCGCATCACCGGACTCGGGATCAAGGGCGTTCCTGAGCCGCGGTTCGCGGGGTGATGGATATGGAAAGAAGAAAGCCGAAAGGGCCGTCACCCGACGAAATCCTGGACGTGATCGATCTCCGGGACTTCGCCAGGCATGCGGTGTTGCGGACGTACCCGAAGAACGCCGTCGTCGTTACCGAGGGCGATCAGACCGATTCGCTCTACATCATCGTGTCCGGCCGGGTCAAGATCCATGTCAGCGGCGGGAAGGGGAAGGAACTCGTGCTCAACGAGTCGGGGCCCGGGGAGTATTTCGGGGAGATGGTGCTCGACGAGGGCCCGCGCTCGGCTTCGGTGACCACACTTGAGCCAACCAAGTTCCTGATCATCCCGAAGGAAGATTTCAGGGATTTCATCGCGAAGAGCCCGGAGTTCGCGCTGCATCTCATCTGCAAGCTCATCAAGCGCGTGCGCGCGCTCACCGACGACGTGAAAACCTCCTGACGGAGGCGGTCAGTCCGCCCGCAGCTTGTTCGCGCGGATGATCTCGCCCCAGCGCGCGTAGTCGCGCCGTACGATTTCGTTGAAGGCGTCACCCGATACGCCGGAGGGCTCGACGCCGAGCTCGCGGAAGCGGTTCGCGACCGCGGGGAGCTGGAGCACCGCGCGGATGTCGGCGGCGAGCTTGTCGAGCACCGGCTTCGGCGCGCCGCCTGTCGTGAAGATGCCGTGCCATCCTGGAATTCCCAGACCCGGGAACATCGAATCGAACGGAACGGCGCCCGGAAGCTGCTCGAGAGGCTTGGCGCCCGTGACCATGAGAGCGCGCAGCTTCCCCGATTTCACGTGCGGCATCACCGCAACGGTCACGTCGAGCATGATGCCGGGCTCGCCCGAAAGCACCGCCTGAAGCGCCGGCGCCGCGCCCTTGTAGGGAACGTGGACGATGTTGATCCCTGCGGCGTGCTTCAGCAGCTCGACGTAGAGGTGCTGCCCGGAGCCGTTGCCCGCGCTCGCGTAATCGAGCCGCCCCGGCGCGGCGTGCGCCGCGGTGATGAGATCCTGGATGGAATTGATGCCGGTCGCAGGGTTCACTACCAGGGCGTAGGTGAGCAGCGTCGTCTGCGTGACCCCGACCAGGTCCTTGAGCACGTCGTACGGAACGGCCTGGAGGTGAGGCAGCGTGACCAGCGGCGTCGAGCTGATGATCATCAGCGTGTAGCCGTCGGGCGCGCTCTTCACCACATACTCCGGCCCGATCGTGCTGCCGGGCTTGTTCTCGACCACCACCGGCTGGCCCCAGCGCTCCTGCAGTTCTTTGCCGATCAGGCGGCCGGCGATGTCCAGGGGCCCTCCGGGCGGGAAGGGGACGACGAGGCGTACCGGCTTCGAGGGAAATTCCTGCGCCGCGGCACCCGCCGCGAGCACGAGGATCCACAGGACAACTGCCGCGGTCCGCCTCATGATTTCCTCCTCGCCGGGAGATTATCAGAGCCCCGCCCCCGGGGGAAAGCTCGTCGCGCCCGGGTATAATCGGCCGAAACGCCAATCCTCGGGGGAGATATGAGCCAGGTGTTGTCCGCTCCGCAGCAAAGCAAGTCTTCGATCGTCAATCCCATGCTCCTGTCACACGGCACGCTGATGTGCCGCGATCTCGCGAAGTCGCGGCGCTTCTACGAGGAGTTCCTCGGGCTGGAAGTGGTGCGCCACGCACGGCCGGCGATGATGCTGCGCCTGAAGAGCGGCATGTATGTCGTCGCCGTATGCATCGGCGAGAACGTGCCGAAACAGCACGTCCTCACCCATTGGGGCCTGAACGTATCCGCGCGCGAGGAAGTCGACCGCGCGCACGCCGAGGCGGTCCGGTTGAAGGATCAGTACGGCATCCAGAAGATCAACAAGGTGCTCGAGCGGCACGGCGCCTACGGATTCTACTTCCAGGACCTCGACAACAACTGGTGGGAGATCCAGCACGAGCCGCGCGCCATCGACGATTTCTTCAAGCGCGGCGACATCGTCGACATGAGCGTAGTCGAGACCGACTCGGCCGAGTCCCACGAATGAGGGGAGAATCGATGAACGTCCGCACAGCTTTTTTCTTCCTGCTTGCCGGCGCGGCGCTGCCGACCGGCGCATTGTCCCAGGATCCTTCGACAAGCTCAGGACAGGCTTTCCCGACCAAGCCGGTTCGCATCGTGTCGCCGTATCCGAGCGGCCTCACCCCGGATATCGCGGCGCGCGCGATCGCGGACAGGCTCTCGAAGACCTGGGGCCGCCCGGTGATCGTCGAGCCGCGCCCGGGCGCCAACGGTTTTCTCGCGATCGGAGCGGTGAAAAAGGCCGCACCCGACGGCCACGAGTTGCTCCTTGCCGGGCAGGCGCATCTCGCGATCAACCCGAAGCTTTTTTCCAAGGTTCCGTACGATCCGGAAACGGATTTCGTGCCGCTGTCGCTGATCTACCGCACGCCGTTCTTTATCGCAGTGTCCACCGCGGGGACCTACAAAACCATTCCGGAGCTGATCGCCGCCGCGAAGGCGAGCCAGAGGAAGCTCTCCTACAGCTCGCCTTACGTCGGCAGCCCGCCGCATCTCGGCGGCGCGCTGTTCGCCTATCTCACCGGAACGCAGATGGTGCACGTGCCGTTCAAGGACGGGGCGCAGATCTACATCTCGGTCGCCAACGGCGACGTCGACTGGGCTCTGGGTTCGATCGGGTCGACGCTGCCTCTGACAAAGGCGGGCAAGATCAGGCTGCTCGCCATCGCGGCGAAGTCCCGCGACCCGGAGCATCCGGAGATCCCCACGGTGGCCGAGGCGGGCGGCCCGGCCGGGTACGAAGTCGACACCTGGGTTTCGCTGGTCGCGCCGCAAGGTACGCCGCCCGAAATTGCGCGGCGGATCAGCGCCGATATCGCTACGGCACTCGGTGACGCCGAGGTGAAGGAGCGCTTCAAGGGCATCGGCGTCGATCCTGTGTCGAATACCCCCGCGCAGCTCGCCGATCTGATAAAGCGCGATCTCGCCGCATACGCCGACATCGTGAAGCGCACCGGCGTGACTGCGGAATGACGTGAGGCGATGAGCGAAACAGCGGCACTGGGATCCGAAGCCGGCGCAGTGACTGCCGGACTTCACTATACCGTGGACACCGGTGTGAAGCCGGTGAACGAGACCTTCGGCCCCAACAACATCCGCCGCCGCGTCACCGGCGAACATGAAGTGCGGCAGATGACGATCCGCAACGGCCGGCCCCTCGCGGAGGAGTTCGACCTCGAGGTCACCGGCTTCGAGTTCGTCGAACACAGTACGCAGGTCCGCGACTTCTTCGACCCCGAGGAGCTGAAGCGCGTCTACTACCCCGAGGTCGAGGCGCTGGTGAAGAGAGTCTCGGGCGCCTCGCGCGTCGTCGTCTTCGACCACACCTTGCGCTCCGGCGACGAGGCCGAGCGCGAGGCGAAGCTGGTGCGCGAGCCGGTGCTCAACGTGCACAACGACTACACCGAGTGGTCCGGGCCGCAGCGCGTGCGCGAGCTGCTGCCGGGCGAAGCCGAAGAGCTCCTTCGCCGCCGCTTCGCCATCATCCAGGTGTGGCGCGCGACGACTGAGCCGATCCAGTCGAACCCGCTCGCCATCGCCGACGCCCGCAGCCTTGCCTCCAAGGACCTGATCCGCGCCGAGCGCCGCTATCCGAACCGCGTCGGCGAGACCTACCGCATCGGGTACAACCCGGAGCACCGCTGGTTCTATTTTCCGCAGATGCGGCGCGACGAGGCTCTCGTCTTCAAGGTATACGAATCGGCCAAGGACGGCCGCGCGCGCTTCACGGCCCACAGCTCCTTCGTCGACCCGACCACCCCCGCGGGCGCGCCGCCGCGCAAGAGCATCGAGGCGCGGACGCTCGCGTTCTTCGACGCCTAGACTGTCCTGATATTCTCGTCCGCGATGTAGTCGCGGATCACGGCGTCGATTCCGGCGTCGGCATTGAAGCCGAGGGCCAGCGCGCGGGGCGTCGCGAAGCGCACCGGCCAGCCCTTCACGATCGCATCGATGCGCGCGTCGAGCTTCCACGACACGCGCTTCGCGGCTTGAGCCCCGGCGATCTTCCCCATCGCTTCGATCATCCCGGTGACAGTCACCGTGATCCCGGGAAGGTTCACCACGCGGTTCGATCCCCATTTCGCGGCGGGAAGGTCGTGCGCGTGGATGAAGGCCTCGACCACGCGTCGCGGCGACAGCAGCCACACGCCGGTGTCGGCGCCCACCGGGCATTCGTAGGCGACGCCGTTCAACGGCTCGCGGATGACCGCGCTCGCAAAAGACGAGGCCGCCGCGTTCGCCTTGCCCGGACGCACGACGACGGTGGGCAGGCGCAGCGACCTGCCGTCGATGTAGCCCTTGCGCGAAAAATCGCTCACCAGGTATTCGCTTACCACCTTCTGTGTGCCGTAGGAAGTCTGCGGCGCAGGCGTGGTCGAGTCGTCTAGAACGTCCGGCAATTCACCGCCGAAGGCGGCGACCGAGCTGGCGAACACTAAACGCGGCGGCCGCGCGGCCGCGTCGAAAATGCGGCGCGCCTGCTCGAGCACGTTGCGCATGCCTTGCAGGTTGACGCGCATGCCGAGGTCGAAATCCGCTTCCGCGGCGCCGGAGACTACCGCGGCGAGATGGAACACGGAAGCCGTGTCCGGCGCGATCGCGCGGGCGGCGAACTGGGGATCGGAGATGTCGCCCGCGAGCGTCTCGAGCCGCGGGTCCTTCGGAAGATTCGCGGGGAAGGCCTGATCGACGAGCACCACGCGCGCGATCTTCTGCGGCGCGCCGTTGCGATCGGCGAGCGTGCCGCGAACGAGCAGTGCCTTCGCGAGCCTGAAGCCGATGAACCCGCCGCCTCCGGTGATGAGCACTCTCATGCGCCGGATTCTAATCGGCGCAGGCAGCTCCGGCTAGGAGAGTGTGGCGATCTTGTCGATGAGCGCCCGGTAGTCGATCGGCTTTGTCACGTAGTCCCGCGAATCATTGGGTAGGGCGTGCCGAAGTTCGAATCTCCGACGAGCACCACCGGAACGGGGTGCGTGACGATGTCGCTCAGCGTTTCATTCACGAACTCGCCGTTGCTCGCATCGACCAGAAGCAGGTCGGGCGCTCCTCCCGTGTCGGGATCGAACTGCGCGAACGACGGCAGGCGCAGCGAGGTGAGATCGAAGACGTTCTTGAGGACACTTCGTTCCTGGGCACTGAAGCCGATCACGGCAACGCTGGTCGCATTCATCGGTTCGTCTCCTTTATCTCCACGCATTGTTGTATTGGTTGCGGGTAGCTCAGTCGATGGGGCAATTATGGATCGCGGGCAGCTGCCGGTCTGTAGGGAAAGCTTGATACTTCGGGGCCAGCAGTCTGTCCAGCGCCGCGGCCGCGATTGGCCGGAAGGTGTAATAGCCCTGGCAGTCGTCGCAGCCCAGTTCCTTGAGCAACGCGTGCTGTTCGGCGGTCTCGACGCCCTCGGCAACGACCCTCAGACCGAAGCTTCGCGCCAGAGTGACGGTCGCATCGACGATAGCGACGTCGTTGCTGCTGTCGCATACGCCGCGAACGAACGATCCGTCCAGTTTCAGCGTGCGGACGGGAAAGCGCTTGAGGTAATCGAACGTGGCGTAGCCGGTGCCGAAGTCGTCGATGGCGAAACCGATTCCCAGAGCCCGCAGCGCCTCGAGCACGGCCTCGGTGCCGGGATCTTTGCGGACCATGACGCCCTCGGTGATTTCCAGCTCGAGGCACGCAGGCGCAAGCGCCGTTTCGGCGAGCACGCGGGAGATGGCCTCGACCAGGCTCTCGTCGAGCTGCCGCGCCGATATGTTGATGCACATCTTGATCGGCCGCAGCCCGGCGTCCTGCCAGGCCTTGGCTTGCTTGCAGGCGGTCTCCAGTACCCAGGTGCCGATCAGCTGAATGAGCCCGGTCTCTTCGGCGAGCGGTATGAACTGCGCCGGGGGAACCCAGCCCAGCTCCGGATTGTTCCAGCGGAGCAGGGCTTCCACCGAGTTGATTTCGCCGTTGGCGAAGCCGACTTGCGGCTGATAGTGAACCTCGAGCTCGGCGTGCTCGAGCGC
>DATDGA010000352.1:0-6051 GCA_036522335.1 Burkholderiales bacterium | reverse complement strand
GGGCGCCTTCAGTGCCTTGTCTTTCTTGATCGATTTGATCTTCGCGTGGGCATGCGGCGAGCGTACGAAAACCGCGAAGGTCTGGTGGGGAAAGGTGACGTCGTCGGTGTAGCTGCCGGCGCCGGTGAGAAAACGGTAGTCCTCTTTGCGCTTGATCGAAGCGCCGATATAGGGGGTCGCCATGATCTAGCTCCTCATCGTCTGTGAAGCGGCTTTGATCGCCTTCACGATGTTGTGGTAGCCGGTGCAGCGGCACAGATTGCCGTCGAGCTGCTCCCGGATCTGCTCCTCGGTCGGGTTCGGAAAGTTCTTCACCAGGTCGATCGCACTGATCACCATGCCGGGCGTGCAGAAACCGCACTGCAGGCCGTGGTGCTGGCGGAAGGCCTCCTGCATCGGGTGCAGAGTGCCGTCCGGCTTGGCAATGCCTTCGATGGTGACGATATCGGCCCCTTCGGCCTGCATGGCCAGCATGTTGCAGGACTTCACCGCGCGGCCGTTCAGCATGATGGTGCACGCGCCGCACTGTGCGGTATCGCAGCCGACGTGGGTGCCGGTGAGGCGCAAGGTGTCGCGGATGAAGTTGACGAGCAGCGTGCGCTCTTCGACTTCGGCGCTTGCCGGCTTGCCGTTGACAGTGAGGGAGACCTTGACGGTCATGATTCGACTCCTTCGGTGAAAGTTGAACTTTTTCTTGGACGGTGTTCAAAAAAAATGCGGAATTCCCTTGGTGAAAAAGCTTCCTTGACGGCAATTCATGTCGAGGGATTTGCAGCGACGGGCAGCGAGGGAAATGCTAGACCATGATCGTGTCGCAATCAACCACAAGCTTGATTACGCGGCAGCTTGACCCAAGTTTAAGAGAGGTCTACGCTACCGCGTTCAAGCGTTTGTTAGAATTCAACAATATTTTCTGAGCAAGGAATTCCCGTGGACAGTGTCGATCTGGAAGTGGTTCGCAGTGCCCTGAAATGGTCCGAATCCGGGCATCGCGCCACCTTGGGCACGGTGGTGCATACCTGGGGCTCGGCCCCGCGCCCGGTGGGGGCGATGCTCGTCATCCGCGACGACGGCCAGGTCATGGGCTCGGTCTCAGGCGGCTGCGTGGAGGACGATCTTATCGACAAGGTGAAAAGCCAGGCGCTGGCGGCAACGAAGCCCGAAGTCACAACCTACGGCGTCACACAGGAGCAGGCGACGCGCTTCGGCCTTCCCTGCGGCGGGACGCTGCAAATCGTGCTCGAACCGGTGACTGCGGAATCCAAGCTCAAGGATCTGCTGTCTGTCATCGAGCGCCACGAGCTTTCCGCGCGCTTCCTCGACATGGAAACCGGCACGGTGCGCATCGAGCCGGGCAAGTGGTCGGACCTGCTCGAATTCGACGGCAAGGTCCTGAAGACGGTGCACGGCCCGCGCTGGCGCCTTCTGCTCATCGGCGCCGGGCAGCTGACCCGCTACCTCGCGCAGATGGCGCAGGCGCTCGACTATCACGTCACCGTGTGCGATCCGCGCAGCGAATACGCGGACGGCTGGGACTTCAAGGAAGTTCCGATCGACCGCGGCTATCCCGACGATGTCGTGGTGGCGATGAACCTCGATGCGCACAGCGCGGTGGTCGCGGTGACGCACGATCCCAAGCTCGACGACGCTGCGCTCCTGGAAGCGCTCAAGTCGCCGGCATTCTACGTCGGAGCGCTCGGCTCGCAAAAGAACAACGACGCGCGGCGCAAACGTCTGGCGGATTTCGACCTCGCCGCCTCGGAGATCGAGCGCCTGCGCGGACCCGTGGGCCTGAAGATCGGCTCGAAAACTCCGCCCGAGATTGCAGTCGCGATTCTCGCCGAGCTGACCGCGGTGCGCCGCGGCGTACGGATTCCGGAAACCCTTGAGCCGCCAAAGGTCAACGTCTCCGCCGGCTGCGCGGTTCCGTAAAACTGGTTATTCTCCCTCCCCTTCGAGGGGAGTTCATGGCCGCAAATATCCGCGGTATTCTGCTCGCGGCCGGGTATTCCAAGCGATTCGGCTCGAACAAGCTGCTTCGGGCTTTGCCTGCGGGCACACCGGAGGCGGGGACGCCGATCGGACTCGCCGCCGCAAGACACCTGCTCGATGCGCTGCCCGAATCCATCGCGGTCGTCAGGCCGCGTGCGCAGAAGCTCGGCAAGCTGCTGCGGGACGCCGGCTGCAGCACGGTGGTGTGCAAGAACGCGAGTGAGGGCATGGGCACGAGCCTTGCCGCGGGCGTGCGCGCGGCTGCGGACGCCCATGGCTGGGTGATCGCCCTCGCCGACATGCCCTTCCTTCGACCGGAGACGGTGCGCGTCATCGCCAACGCGCTCTCAGAGGGCGCGGCGATCGCGGCCCCGGCCTATCGCGGCGAACGCGGCCATCCGGTGGGTTTCGCGCGGCGCTTCCTCGATGAGCTTTCCGTGCTGCACGGCGACCAGGGCGCAAGAGAGCTGCTCGCGCAGCGCCCCGACTGGGTGACCGTGTACGAGGTGGACGACCCCGGCGTGCTGCGCGACATCGACAGGCCTTCCGATCTCACGCGCTGACTGAAACCGGCTCTCCGCGCACCGCGACGTATTGCGCTACGCCGTTTCCGAAAGACCAGTTCTCTTTCCTTACCTCGACGAGGTTGATGAACACGTCTTCAGGTCGCACGTCGAGCTCGGCGTTCAAGCGATCGGCGATGCGCTCGTATAGAGCTTGCTTTGCCTCGACGCTGCGACCTTCGCTCAAGGTGATCTGAATCATCAGGATCCCGTCGCTGCGGTGAATCCCCAGATAGTCCGGGTTGTAGACGAGACCGGCCTTGTCGTGCTCGGTGATGACCTGGAAGCGGTCGTTATTCGGGACGCCGATGGCCTCGACCATCGATTCGTAGACAGCCCGGCCGACCTTCTCGCCGAAGCCGGCCGGTTTTCCCTTCATCAGCGAAATACGTACCAACGGCATGGTTCGTTCTCCTCGGATCTCTCGGTGGTCAAAGGGCACCGTACCAGCCGCGCAGACGGCGGGCGGTAATCGCCTGCGGACCGAAGCGAAGCGCAATCCATCTCCCGATGGCACGCAGCATAGCCATGGACGTGCGCGCGATCCGTCCCGCAACAGACGGGCCTGGCGCCGCTTCGGACAGGGCGAGTTCGGTCGGTTCGATGGCGTGAATGAGCACAAGGCCGGGATGGTCGAGCGTCAGCGTGCCGCCTGCGCGGATGAAATGGTCTTCGAGGTCCCTGTGCTGCGTGATCCAGAGCGCTCCGTGCAGGCACCGCACCCGCGTGCCCACGGCGTCGTGAATACGGATGACTTGACCCGCTTCGAGAAGCAGGTCGGTGCGATCGAACTTGATGTTCATGGCAGCTCCTTTCATAATGCAACCAACGCATGCTTATCCGGGTTCGGAGCATTCTCCAAAATCGTGCAAGCACAGAGCACATTATTCAGAATATGCCGTGCTGTCTCAAACGATCTTTCCGTACGGTATGCATGAGTAAATGGAATGCATAAACGCGACTTGCCCTCGCTTGATCTGCTCAAAGGTTTCGAAGCTTCTGCGCGCAACCTGAGCTTCACCAAGGCGGCGGCCGAGCTCTTCGTTACTCAGTCGGCGATCAGCCGCCAGGTGAAAACCCTCGAAGAACAGCTCGGTGTGGCGCTTTTCAGGCGCCGCCACCGGGAGCTGCGTCTGACCGACGCCGGCCAGACGCTCTACAAGACGACGGGCGAAGCGCTGCGCATGCTGCGCGAGGCCACGGGACGACTCGGTAAGGGCGCTAGTGGCGTGCTCACGGTGACCACAATGTTGTCCTTCGCCTCGCTGTGGCTGGTGCCGCGATTGAACGACTTCCGGCGTCTGCATCCCGAGATCGAAGTCCGCATCGCGGCGGCCAACGAGTTCAAGGACCTGGAGCGCGAAGGGATCGACCTCGCGATCCGCTATTGCGTGCCCAAGGCTGCCGGACCCGGTGCCGCAAAGTTGTTCGGCGAGCGCGTCTTCCCGGTCTGTGCGCCGGCGCTGCTTCGCGGTGGCGAGCTGAAATCGCCTCGGGAGATCTCGCGGATGGTGCTGCTGCACTACGATGACGCCGACCGACGGTTTCCGTGGCTGAGCTGGGACGTGTGGCTGGATCTGGTGCAAGCGCAGGACGTCAAGGCCGCGGGCACGCTGCGCTTTTCGCACTACGACCAGGTGATCCAGGCTGCCGTGGAAGGACAGGGGCTGGCTCTCGGGCGCAGCCCGCTGGTTTCCCGCCGCCTGAAAGAAGGTAAGCTCGTGCTGCCGTTCGGGAAGCGCTACATGTCCTCGCCCGCGGATTCGCGCGCCTATTTCATAGTGACTGCCGAAGGGTCGGCTTCGCGCCCGGAAACAGCTGCGTTCTACGGTTGGCTTCAGGACCAAGCTCGCGCTGCGGCAGAATGACGTCATGAGCGCCGAAGTCCGCTACCGCATTGTTCCCTTGCGTCCCGAGGCCCATCTCTACCGCATCACCTGTACGGTCGCCGACCCCGACCCTTCAGGGCAGGAGTTCGCGCTGCCCGCCTGGATTCCCGGGAGCTACATGATTCGCGAGTTCGCGCGACACGTCGTCTCCATCCGTGCGGAGAGCGGCGGCCGGCGGGTAACAATCGAGAAGCGCGACAAGCACACTTGGCGAGCGCAGTCTGTTGCCGGACCGCTGACCGTGAGTTGCGAGGTGTATGCGTGGGACCTTTCGGTCCGCGGCGCGCATCTCGATACGACCCATGGGTTTTTCAACGGCGCCTGCGTGTTCCTGCGCGTCCTCGGAAAGGAGGGCGCGCCATGCGAACTCGAGCTGCTGCGACCCAAAGGAGCGCGCTATCGCAGCTGGCGCGTCGCGACCGCGATGCGGCGGAAAGGCGCGAAGCCTTACGGCTTTGGCACGTATGAGGCGGCCGACTACGACGAGTTGATCGACCATCCGGTGGAGATGGGAGAGTTTACGCTGGCGACCTTCAGGGCCTGCGGCGCTGCGCACGAGATCGCGATCACCGGACGCCACCGCGCGGACTTGTCGAGGCTGCGCCGTGACCTGAAACGCGTGTGCGAGCACCACATCCGTTTTTTCGGCGAGCCGGCGCCCATGAAGCGCTATGTTTTTCTCGTCACCGCAGTCGGTGAGGGCTACGGCGGGCTGGAACATCGCGCTTCCACGGCGCTCCTTTGCTCCCGAGACGATCTTCCGCGGCGAGGCGGGGTGGAAATGACCGAGAACTACCGCACCTTACTCGGCCTTGCCAGCCACGAGTATTTCCACACCTGGAACGTGAAGCGCATCAAACCCTCTGCGTTCGCGCCCTACGATCTGGAACGCGAGAACTACACGACGCTTCTCTGGGCGTTCGAAGGCATCACGTCGTACTACGACGATCTTGCCCTGGTTCGATGCGGCTTGATAGGGACGAAGGACTATCTCGAGCTGCTCGGGCGCTCGATCACGGCCTATCTGCGCGCGCCGGGTCGCATGAAGCAAAGCCTCGCGGAATCGAGCTTCGACGCCTGGATCAAGTACTACCGTCCCGACGAGAATTCGCCGAACGCGGGCGTCAGCTACTACATCAAGGGGAGCCTCGTCGCGCTGTGTCTCGACCTGCTGATTCGCGGCCGCACGCGAGGGCGAAAATCGCTCGACGACGTGATGCGCGCACTCTGGCTCGGACACGGTCGCACGGGTGTCGGCGTGAACGAGGACGAATTTGAACGCCTCGCCGGGAAGGAAACGGGTCTCGACGTTCGCCGATATTTCGAGAGCTGGCTTCGCTCCACGCGCGAATTGCCGCTCAAGGCGATGCTGGCGGCGCACGGAGTGGAAATGTCATTGCGTCCGGCCGAATCGGCCGAGGCTGCAGGGGGAGCTGGGAATTCGATGTGGCCGCGACGTAGAGCACGGAGAAGTCTTTGGCCGCAAAGGCATATCCCAGACAACAAAAGGCCAGCAGGACCAAGAGGAATTGCCCGCGCGCTGCCGGCCTCGCCACGGACATCAGGGCCGAGTTCCCGACCGCAGCCCCATAGATGGGAAGGCTTCC
>DATDGA010000351.1:0-8062 GCA_036522335.1 Burkholderiales bacterium | reverse complement strand
CGAGAAGCGAGGGCATCATGTTGCCGATCCCCTTGAAGGGCACGTGCAGGAATTTCGCGCCCGAGACTTCCTCGAGCATGCGGATGCCGAGAAAGGTCGGGCTTCCCGTTCCGGCGGAGCCGAAAGACAATTTCCCCGGCTCGCGTTGCCCGAGCGCGAGCAGCTCGGCGAGCGTCTTCGCGGGTACCGAAGGATGGACGCAAACGACCAGCGGCGCGACGACGCCGCGCGCCACCGGCGTGAAGTCGCGCTCCGCATCATAGGGCAGGTTCTTGTACAGGCTCGGATTCACCGCGATCGCCGGGTTGGCGGAGACGAGAAAGGTGTAGCCGTCGGGCGCCGATTTAGCCGCGGCCTCTGCACCGATATTGCCGCTTGCGCCCGGCCGGTTGTCCACGATGAACTGCTGCTTCAACGCGTCCGAGAGCGCCTGCGCGAGCTGGCGCGCATAAAGGTCCGTGCCGCCGCCGGGCGACGAGGGCACGATGAACTTGACTGGACGCACCGGCCAGGCTTCCTGCGCCGCAGCGGGAACGGCAAGCAGCAGCAGGAACATTCCTGCGCCGCATCCCAGAGTTCGCTTCATGTCCCGTCCTCCCATCAATTCCGGAATTCTAGCCCTTGCAGGATGCGCTATTCCTTAACCGCGCCCGAATGCTTGATCGCGAGCGCGAACTTCGAGATCTCGGCGTCCCAGAATTCTCCGAACTGGGCGGCACCCATGAATTGAACCGTGAGGCCCGCGTTGGCGTAGGCTGCAACGGTCTCCGGCAGCGCGAGCGCTTTTTTGATTTCCGCCTCGAGGCGCGCGACGACTGCGGGCGGCGTCCCGGCCGTGGTCACCACGCCCGACCAGCCGTTGATCTCGAAATCCGGATACCCGGATTCGATCATGGTCGGCACCTCGGGCAGCTGCGGCACGCGCCTCGCGCTCGTCACCGCCAGCGCGCGTACCTTGCCCGCGCGGATGTGCGGCAGCGAGGGCGGAACCGAATCGACCATCATGTCGACGTCGCCGGCGAGGAGCGCCGTCATCGCCGCCGCCGCGCCGCGATAAGGCACGTGCACGATGTCTACGCCGGCGTAGTACTTGAGGAGTTCGGCGGAAAGGTGGACCGAAGTCCCGGCCCCCGTCGATGAGTAGTTGAGCTTGCCGGGATTTCGGCGGGCGAGCTCGACCAGCCCGGCGAGCGTTTTCGCGGGCGTCCTCGGGCCCGCCATGATGACGTTCGGTATCACGCCGACCAGCGCGATGGGAGCCAGGTCGCGGCGCGGATCGAAGGCGAGATCCTTCACCATCGACTGGACGATCGCCACCTGCGGCGTCGCCGAAAGCAGCGTATATCCGTCGGGCGCCGCCTTGGCGACGGCTTCTCCGCCCGCGACGATGCCGCCGGCGGGCCGGTTCTCGACGACCACCGGCTGGCGCAGCGATTCCGCCAGACGCGGGCCGAGCACGCGCGGTGTGATGTCCGCGATGCCGCCCGGCGCGCTCGCGACGATGTAGCGGATCGGCCGGTTCGGATACTGCCCGGAATTCTGGGCGGCGGCCGAAACGCAGATCAGCATCGCAACCGCAGTCAGGGACGTTTTCCAGCGGCGAAGGCGTTCCATCACTCGGGCTCCACGCCGGCCGCTTTCAGAATCTTGGCGAACTGTTGCGTGTCAGTCTTGATTTTCTCGATGACATACTGCGGGGTGCTGTGCTCGGTCGAGACGCCGAGGCTCGCATACTTTTCCTGGACATCGGGGAGCTTCACGATTCGTCCGAGCTCCGCGTTGAGGCGATTGACGACGGCCTCCGGCGTGCCCTTCGGCGACATCACGGCCCACCACACCCCGGCGAGATAACCCGGAAGTCCCGACTCGATCATGGTGGGCACATCGGGCAGGACCGGCGAGCGATTTTCCGTAGTCACAGCCAGCGGCCGGATTCTTCCCGCCTTGATGTGCGGCATCGCGGGGACCATGTCCGCAAAGACCATCTGCACCTGTCCGGCGACGAGATCCGACACCGCCTGCACGGTGCCTTTGTACGGAATGTGCACGATATCGATGCCCGCGGCCGACTTGAACATTTCTCCGGAGATATGCGACTGGATGCCTTTGCCGCCCGAGCCGAAGTTGAGCTTGCCGGGCTGCGCCCGGGCAATCGCGATGAGCTCCTTCACGCTCGTCGCCGGCACAGACGGATGCACCACGAGCACCTGGCCGGCGCTCGCCACCATCGAGATCGGCGAGAAATCGCCGACGGGATCGAAACCGAGGTGCTTGTACAGGTGCGGGTTGGTGGCGAGCGTGCTGCTCGAGGAGATCAGGATCGTGTAGCCGTCGGCGGGCTGCTTCGCCGCGTACTCGTGACCGATGTTGGCGCCCGCGCCGGGTCGGTTCTCCACGGTGACGGGCTGTCCGAGCGACTCGGCGAGCTTGAATCCGAGCAGACGGCACAGGACGTCGCTCGAGCCGCCCGGCGGAAACGGCGCGATGAACCTGATGGGCCGGCTCGGGTACGGACTCTGCGCATGGGCGGCGCCCGCGCACAGCGCCGCGAGCGCCGCGACGAATACGAGGCGTGGTGTGTTCATCCGTGGCATACCGGGCGGAAACGCGCGCACAGTATAGTCCGGTGGCGGGATGCTAGAGTTTCGGCATGTCGAGCCTGAATCGCCTCGGGGCCGCGCTGCTTTGCATCGCGGCGCTCGGTCCTCCCGCGGCGGCGCAGCCCGGCGGCAAAGTGATACGCATCGTCGTGCCTTTCGCGGCCGGCGGCGCGCGCGAAGTGCTTGCACGCACCTTCTATAGCGAACTGGGAGCTGCGCTCGGGCAAGTCGCGATCATCGACAACCGGCCGGGCGCGGGCGGAGCGATCGGCACGGCAAGCGTGGCGAAAGCGGCGCCCGACGGGCAGACGCTCATCTTCGCGGCCTCCAGCCACAACGTCACGGCGCTCCTCGGTGCGAATCCTCCGTACGATCCTATCGGAGATTTCTCGGGCGTCGCCAACATCGGAATGCAAAGCTACGTGCTCATGGCGAGCGCCGCGGTTCCCGCCGGGACGGTGGCCGAGTTCGTCGACTACGCAAGAGCCAATCCCGGCAGGCTGAACTACGCCTCGGCGGGCCACGGCAGCTCGGGCCATCTCGCGATGGCGTATTTCGCGAGCCTCGCGGGTCTTGACATGGTGCACATTCCGTTCAAGTCCTCGCAGGACGCGACCAACGACGTGCTGGCGACGCGCTCCCACGCGGTGATCGTACCCAACGTCGGCGCGATTCCTTTCGCAAGAGACGGGCGCATTCGCCTCCTCGGCGTGACTTCGCGCAAGCGCTCGCCCTTTCTTCCGGACATCCCTCCTGTCGCGGAGAGCGTTCCCCGATACGAGTTCGACTCGTGGTTCGGCCTCCTCGCTCCTGCGAAGACGCCAAAGGCCGTGATCGCGCGCATCAACGCGGCGGTGGCGAAGTTGCTGCGCGATCCGGCGATCCTCGGGCGTCTTGCGACTCAAGGCGTCGAGCCGCGTCCTTTGAGCCCGGAGGCCTTCGATAGATTGATCCGCGAGGACTACGAGAGCATGGCCCGAGTGGTAAGGGCCGCCGGACGCATCGAATGAGCGCGGTCATCGACATCCATCCCCACGTCATCGCAGCCGACGCGAAGCGCTATCCCCTCGACCCTTTGAGCGGCCAGCAATCCGAATGGTCCCGCGAGCGGCCGGTCAGCTTCGAGCGCATGATCGCCGCGATGGACGAGGCCGGCATCGCGAAGGCGGCTCTGGTCCAGGCCTCGACCTGCTACGGCCACGACAATTCCTACATTGCCGACGCCGTCGCCGCGCACCCGGCGCGCTTTACCGGAGTGTTTTCCGTGGACGTCTTGCGGCGCGACGCTCCCGAGCGCATCGACTACTGGACGAGCAGGAGATTGACCGGCTTGCGCGTATTCATCGCCGGGCATACGGCCGCGGCGAAGGACGCGAAGCTCGACGATCCGCGCGCCTTTCCGGCCTGGGAGCGCGCGGAAGAAACCGGAATCCCCGTGTGCGTGCAACTGCGCGCGGGCGGGCTTCCGCAGCTCCAGACCATGCTCGAGCGCTTCCCGGGCGTGCGCATCGTTCTCGATCACATGGCGCGGCCGGCGATCGATGACGGGCCGCCCTATGCCTCCGCGGCCGGACTTTTCCGGCTCGCGAGATTCGGCAACCTCTATCTCAAGCTCAGCACGCACAACGTGCGTGAGTCGCGCGCGGACCGGGCCGCACCGGAGAGTTTCTTCGCGCGCGTGGTGGCCGAATTCGGCGCCTCGCGCATCGCCTGGGGGTCGAACTATCCCGCGTCCGAGGGCACGCTCGCCGGAATTCTCGCCGAGGCGCGCTCGGCGCTCGCCGCGCTTGCCAAGCCGGACCGCGACTGGATTTTTTCTGGAACGGCGCAGGCGCTCTACCCGGCGCTGGCGGACGGATGAAAGAAGAGGGATGAGAGAAAAAAAATTACGCGGGCCTGCCGCAAGGCCCGGAACCGGGCCTATAATCCACGGAATCCGGGCCTCGGCCCTTTCGAATCAGGAGGACAGGTGAAAAGCTTGCCGGTCTTTGTCTTACTCGTTCTTGTCTCGCTCGCGTTTGCAGTCGACGGTCTTGCTCAGACTCCCCCGGCCCAGGGGCCGATCCAGATCGCTCAAGCGGCCGGCGGGGCGTCGCCTGGAGCGGTTCCGGCGGGGGCGGGCGGTAGTGCCGCAGCGACCACCCTCGCCGCCGTCGCGATAGTCGCGGCTGGAGTTGTGGCGGTGACCACTTCCAATTCAACGACGAGCAACCACTAAGCGTAAGCGCGATCACGGGCCCGAGCCGCGATCGGTCTTGCGCCCGTGGCTGCGGGCAAGGTGGAAAATAGCCTCGCGAACCTTGCGCTAGGATTTCTTCGATGATGACCCTGAACGTCAACGACAAACCCCTGCCGGTGGACGCCGATCCCGACACGCCGCTCCTCTGGGTTCTGCGCGATCACCTCGGCATGACCGGCACCAAGTACGGCTGCGGCATGGCTCTGTGCGGCGCCTGCACGGTGCACGTCAACGGCCAGCCCGTGAGATCCTGCTCGACGCCCCTCTCCGCCGCCGCCGGCAAGAAAGTCACCACCATCGAGGGGCTGGCTCAGACCAAGGAAGGCAAGGCCTTGCAGGCCGCGTGGGTCGAGAGCGACGTGCCGCAGTGCGGCTACTGTCAGTCGGGCCAGATCATGAGCGCTGCGGCGCTGCTCGCCAACGTGAAACGGCCGACCGACGCGGAAATCGACGGTGCGATGAACGGCAACATCTGCCGCTGCGGCACCTACACCCGAATCCGCGTCGCGATCAAGGCGGCGGCGCGGAACATCAAGTGACGCGTCTGGAAAAGCGAATGAACGCATTCGAAATCATCAACCTCAGCCGGCGCGATTTCCTCAAGGCGGGCGCGGGACTCACGCTCGGGGTCGCCGTTCCGAATGCGCTCTCGCAGATGGCGGGGCCGGGACAGGGCGGCGGCAGCGTCGTCGCGGCGGGCACCTTCGAGCCCAACGCCTTCGTCCGCATCGGCGCGGACAACACCGTCACGGTGATCGTGAAGCACCTCGAGATGGGTCAGGGCACGTACACCGGCCTGCCCACACTCGTCGCCGAGGAACTCGACGCCGACTGGAGCCAGATCCGCGCCGAAGGCGCGCCCGCCGACGCGAGCCGCTACAACAATCTTCTGCTCGGCACCATGCAGGGTACGGGCGGCAGCACCGCGATCGCGAATTCGTACGAGCAGATGCGCAAGGCCGGCGCGGCGGCACGCGCGATGCTCGTCGCCGCCGCCGCGGAGCGCTGGAAGGTCGAACCGGATTCGATCACGATCGCGCGCGGCGCGGTGATGCACCCGCCTTCGAACCGCAGGACGAATTTCGGCCAGCTCGCCGCGAGCGCAGCCAAGCTGCCGGTTCCGCAGGAGGTCAAACTCAAGGACCCGAAGGATTTCGCCCTGATCGGCCGGCGCGTACCGCGCACCGACAGCCGCGCCAAGTCGAACGGCACGGCGATCTACACCCAGGACGTGAAGCTCCCGGGGATGCTCACTGCGCTGGTCGCGCATCCGCCGCGTTTCGGCGGAACGCCCAGGTCGTTCGACGCGGCGAAAGCGAAAGCGGTGAGCGGAGTGGTCGACGTGGTGGCGATCCCGCAAGGCGTGGCGGTGCTCGCAAACGATTTCTGGTCGGCCAAGAAAGGCCGCGACGCGCTGACTGTCGACTGGGATGAAACCGGAGCATTCAAGCTGGGTTCCGCCGAAATCATGGCGGAATACCGGAAACTCGCCGCGACGCCGGGCCTGCCCGCGAAGAAGGAAGGCGATCCGGCGGGGGCGTTCGCCCGCGCGGCGAAAACGCTGGAAGCCGCGTACGAATTTCCCTACCTCGCGCACGCCTGCATGGAGCCGATGAACTGCGTCGTGAAGTCGAGCGCGGACGCCTGCGAGATCTGGAACGGCGAGCAATTCCAGTCGATCGACCAGCCGGCGGTCGCTCAGGTCCTCGGCATTAGACCTGAACAGGTGAAACTCAATATGCTCTTCGCCGGCGGCAGCTTCGGACGCCGCGCCAATCCGCACGCCGACTACGTCGTCGAGGCGGTGCAGATCGCAAAAGCTCATGCGGAAAAAGGCGGCCGCGTTCCGGTCAAGCTCGTCTGGACGCGCGAAGACGACATGCGTGCGGGAAGCTACCGTCCGATGTACCACCACGCGCTGAAAGCCGGGCTGGACGCCCAGGGGAACATCATCGCCTGGCAGCATCGCATCGTCGGGCAGTCGATCCTCTCCGGCACCGCATTCGAGGGCATGATGGTCAAGGACGGCATCGACTCGACCTCGGTCGAGGGCGCCGCGAACCTCCCCTACGCCATCCCCAATCTCGGCGTGGAGCTGCATTCGCCGAAGATGGGCGTGCCGGTGCAATGGTGGCGCTCGGTCGGTTCGACCCACACGGCGTTCTCGACCGAAACTTTCCTGGATGAACTCGCAGCGGCGAGCGGGAAGGATCCTTATCAAGTCCGCCGCGCCCTGCTCGCGAAGTCTCCGCGGCATCTGGCGGTGCTCGAGATGGCGGCGACCGAGTCCGACTGGAACACGCCGCTCGCCTCCGCGAGGGTGGGCGACAAGCGCGGGCGCGGCATCGCCGTGCACGAATCGTTCAACACCGTGGTCGCGCAGGTGGCGGAAGTCACGGTCAGGCGCGACGGCTCCTGGCGCGTCGACCGCGTGATGTGCGCGGTGGACTGCGGCGTGGCGGTGAACCCGGACGTGATCCGCGCGCAGATGGAAAGCGGCATCGTTTACGGCTTGAGCGCGGCGATGCACGGAGCCATCACGCTCAAGGACGGCGTGGTCGAGCAGTCGAACTTCCACGACTACATGCCGCTGCGCATGAGCGAAATGCCGCGGATCGGCGTCTACATCGTGCGCTCGATCGAAAAACCCACCGGCGTCGGCGAGCCGGCCACGCCGGTCATCGCGCCGGCAGTCGCAAATGCGCTGTTTGCGGCGACAGGCAAACCTATTCATTCACTGCCAATCCGGATACAGACCTAGGCGACTGCCGGCGCGATCGTAACTTTGGCGCCTCGCGCAGCGCCCCTGGGGCGCTGCGCCGGCAGTCGCAAATGCGCTGTTTGCGGCAACGGGCAAGCCGGTTCGTTCGCTGCCGATCCGCACAATTTGAAACACTTTATTCATGTCGCACGCCGCGGGACTTTGGTAGCATCTGGATCATCGTCCCGGGGCACGCGATCATGAAGGCGCTCAACTCATCCCTGGTCTCTGTCGCGATTCTGCTGGCCGCTGCCAGCGGCCCGGCTCGTGCGCAGATCTACAAGTGGGTGGACGAAGCCGGTACGACCCACTACTCCGACAAGGCGCCCGCGGGCAGGAAGACGCCCGATACGATCGCGGACAGAATCTCCGTCTACGCGCCCGACCCGTCCATTGCGCGCGCCGCGCCGTCCGCCGGCTCCAGTTCCGTTCTTTCCGACAGGGGTGACCGGCTGATCGGCC
>DATDGA010000350.1:0-18180 GCA_036522335.1 Burkholderiales bacterium | reverse complement strand
ATGGATAAATTCATGGCCATCGAGGAACAGACCATTCTGGTAGTGAGCGACGACGCCGAACTGTGCGCGGCGGCACGCCGGAAACTGAAGGTGAGGGCGGGCCGGCTACGCGTCGCAGCCGTGAGTACCATCGCTGCCGCTCGGAGCATTCTCGTTGAGGCAGCGCCGGCGGTCATTCTGCTCGAAGAGGCTGCGGTGGAGCCGGAACCCGAAGGGCCGCTTGCGAGACCCCGCAGACGCGAAAGATGATCGGCGAGGAGGCTTTCGGAAAAATGAAGCCGACCGCCGTCCTGGTCAACTGCTCGCGCGGACCGATCGTCGATACCGATGCGCTGGTGCGCGCCCTGGATGCGAAGCAAATCGCGGGCGCCGCGCTCGACACGGTGGATCCCGAGCCGCTCCCCGATCCGCATCCTTTGCGCGGCCGCGACAACGTCATCATCAATCCGCACGTTGCCTGGTACAGCGAGCAGGCGATGGCGGGGCTTCAGGCCGGGGCCCCGGACGAGGTACGCCGCGTGCTCTCGGGCGAGTGGCCGCTGAACGTGGTGAACCGGGCGGTGAAGGGCAAAAGCCGTGCGGGGCTTTAGGATTCCGGCGGCAAGAGGACATACAGCCCGATTCAGACTAAAAGGAGAAATCATGTCGAGCCTATTCAGATCGATACGTTGGTGCGCCATCGTCCTGTGCCTGGGCGCGCTGTGCACGACGGCGGCTCACGCGCAAGGAAAGTGGATCAAGCTCGCACCGTTTCCCGATCCCTCGGAAGAGCTGCTGGGCGCGTCGGCGGGAGGCAAGATGTACGTCTTCTGCGGTCTCGCTCCGGGCTGGGTGCCCAAGGCGCTGGTCTATGAATACGATCCGGCCACCGACAAGTGGGCGAAGAAAAAATCGATGGCGCTGCCTTCGCACCACGTCGCTTTCACCGAATACCGAGGAAAAATCTATGCGTTCGGCGGTTTCGTTTTACCGCAGTCCGGTCCGGCGGCCTGGGTGCCGATCGACAACGCCTGGGAGTTCGACCCGGCAACCGATAACTGGAAAACGCTCGCGCCGATGCCGACCAAGCGCGGCTCGCCCGTCGCGGTGACAGTCGGAGACAAGATGTACGTCATCGGCGGCGCGACCACGCTTCCGGGCTCGACCGCGGTCCACCCGGCGCGCCCGCACTACTCGGTCGGCGCGGTCGAGGAATACGATCCCGCGACCAATACCTGGCGCGCTCGCGCGGCGATTCCGACCCCGCGCAATCACGCCACGGCCGGAGTGGTGAACGGGAAAATCTACGTGATCGGCGGGCGCGTCGGCGGCGCCTTCGTCTCGAGCGGAAGCAGCAACGTCGGTATCGTCGAGGAATACGACCCGGCAACGGACGCGTGGGGTGCGCCTCGCGCGCGCATGCCGAGCGCGCGCAGTGCGATGTCCTCGGGCAGCTGGGGCGGAAAGATCTATGTGACCGGCGGCGAAGGACAGGACTACGTGACGATGTTTACCTTTCGCGCGCTTGAGGCGTACGACCCGGCGACGAACAGCTGGACCGTACTCCCCAACATGCCTGTTTCGCGTCACGGGCTGGCGGGCGCCGTCATCGGCAACCGATTGCACATGGTGAGCGGCGACGTGCAGTCGGCGGGCACCGGGGTGCACGTCGATTCCGAGTCGCACGACGCTTACGAGCTCGACGGCGGAAAGAAATAGTCCGCTCTTGATCTCGTAGCAGCAGTTAGCGGATCAGCGCGGTGGCGTCGAGGGAACGCGCCGCCATCCCGCAGGACATTCCCTGACGTAGGGATAGTACGCTTTCGAGTCGGCGCAGTAGAACCAGTCCGCCTGGGACTGGGCAGGTGCTGCCTGAGGAGCGCCCTGCTCAATGTACCCGGCATAAGGTGCCACTGCTGACTCCGGATAGGCGTAGGGGTAGTAAGGATAATAGCCGGAGTAATAGCCCGGCCAGTAGAACGGAAAACCAAGAGCAATGCTGTAACCATAATAGGGATAACCGTGGCCATAGTAACCATGGCCATAGTAGCCACGCCCATAGCCGCCGCCGTAGGCGGGCCCGCCGGCGTGGCCGGGGCTACCGCCGTGACCGGGGCTGCCGACGCCGGGGCCGCCGGTATGACCAGGGCTGCCGCCATGGCCGGAGCCGCCGCTGGGACCAGTGCCGCCGCCGGAGCGTTGGGCCATCGCAGAACCGCTGGACACAGCCCCGAGCACGAGCAGCACCGGAATCAGCCCCAAACCGCGCTTCATGACCTACTCTCCGTAATCCGCTTGAGTTCAGACTAGCAGATTCTTCTGCTCAGTATTTGATCTGCCGCAATACAAAGGATGCGTCGCAGTGAGAGACGGGCCCGCGCAGTCGCTCGAAACGCGGGCGGGCCCGCGACTGGTCAGGCGAGCACTCGCTCGAGTTGGCCGGCGGGCTTGCGCACCGGCGGCGGGCGATCGTCCATCAGCCACTGCAGTGTGAAGGCGGCGACACCGATCACGATCAACGCGCCCCAGGCGAAGTTGTAGTTGCCGGTCCGGTCGAACACCACGCCGCCCATCCATGCGCCGAAGAACGAGCCGACCTGGTGGCTTAGGAACACGATGCCGTAGAGCGTGTTGAAGTGCGTCAGGCCGAAGACGCGGCCGATGATCCCGGTGACGAGCGGTGCGACGCCCAGCCACAGAAATCCCATCGCGGCGGCAAACACCAAGGTGGATGCGGCGCTGATCGGCGCCAGCAGAAAGACGACGATGATCAGCGTGCGCAACAGGTAGATGAGCGCCAGCAAGTGCTTCTGGCTGTAACGCGCGCCGAGCTGGCCGAACATGTAGGTGCCGATCGAATTGAAGAGCCCGATCAGCGCAAGCGCGCTCGCTCCGACGCCCGGCGCCACGCCGCACAACTGCAGGTACGCCGGCAGGTGCGTGGTGATGAATACGAGTTGGAAGCCGCAGGCGAAGAACGCCAGCGTCATGAAGAGGTAGCCGCGATGCCCCAGCGCCTCGTGCAGCGCTTCACCGAGCTTCTTATTTACTCCAGGCGCAGCGCTGCCTGAAACGGACTGTTCTCGAATCGGTAACGAGAGCAGCGCCATCGACGCCGCGATAGCGGCGCACGCCACCAGCGCCGTCTGCCAGCCAAAGCCGGTGATGAGCGCCTGCCCGATCGGCGCGATCACCATGGTGCCAAGTGACCCCATCGCTGCGACGAGGCCGACGGTCTGGGTGCGCTTCTCGGGCGGCGCGGCGCGCGAGATAGTGCCGATCAGGACACCGAAGCCGGTGCCGGCGGTGCCGATGCCTGCGAGAAATCCTGCCACCTCCAGCCCGCCGGGCACGTCTTTCGAAAAAGCCATCAAAAGCAGCCCGGCCGCGTACATCAGTGCGGTGCCGATCAACACCGGGCGGGGACCGTAGCGGTCTGCGAGCGCACCGACGAACGGCTGCGATACGCCCCAGACGATGTTCTGCAGCGCAATCGTGAATCCGAACGTTGCCGCCGAGATCCCCAGATCCAGCGTTATTGGGCGCATGAACAGGCCCAGGCTCTGGCGCAGCCCCATGCACAGCGAGATAATCAGCCCGCTCAACAAGAGCAGCACCAGCATTGCTCGCCTAGTGTCTTGAGTCTTCATCGCTGCCAAGGGTCTCCGCAATTTTACGAAGTTTGCGGTCGCGGTCACATCCGGGCAAACGTTTTCTTTGCATGCCCTGCATGAGCTGGGCGAATGCGTGAGGACCAAACTTGGCTTAGTACTCGAATGGGGGCTTCTGGCCGATTGCCGTCAATCGTCAGCCCCCTTCGCCGGAATAACGGGCAGCAGCAAGTACGACGCTATGTCGCCGCCAGCGTAGATCGTGTTCTCCGCGCCGGCGTTGTAGTCGGCCGAATAATGCGTATAAGGCACGCTGCCGATCCCGTCGCGCGGCTGGATGTCGAGCCGGATGCGGTGTCCTTTCCTGAACACCATGCAGGTCGGCCAGATTTCGACCTCGATCCGCACCACCTGACCCGGCTTCAGCCATTGGCGCTCGTCGTGCGTGTGGTAGGGCCGATAGGGCAGGGACAGCACGGGGTCCAGCTTGCGGTGCGAGGCGCGCAGCCAGCCCTTGGCGACCGGAACCGGCTGACTCTGCTGACCGAGTTCGAACACCTCCTCGCCGCTCGGCGCGATGTTTCGGATCGTCGCGAAGATGTCCATGTCCTCGGTGGTGCTGGACACCCAGAGGACCAGCACCGCCGGCCCAGTCACTTCCGTGTCCTGCTTCAGCGGCGCGGTTTCAAACGACGCGCCCATGCGCGGCAGGCTTCCCGCGAGAGCAGTCGAAGTCCATGAGGCGGAGGCCACGCCCGCCTTGGTCATCCCGCTCGCGGAATAGGAGACCGAAACGGCCTTGCGCGGCGCGTCGGCGACAAGAGTGCCTTCGATCTCGTTGCCGCGCCTGCGCGCCCCGGGCTCAAGGTGGAACTTCGTCCAGTGCGTTCGTGCAAGCGGCCATTCGTTCTCGGAGCGCCACTTGTGGTTGCCGTGACCGCCCCTGCGGATGAGGAGTTTTACCGGCGGCTCGTGCATGATTCCGCTGTCTTCGCCTTTCAGCCAGTGATCGAAGAAACGCAACTGGTCGTCGCGGCCTTCCTTGGAATAGAAGGAGTGATAGTGAGTCCCGGCATGAATGCGCAGCTTCTTGTTCTTCGAGACGGCGCGCGAGTAGCCTTCGGTATTGCCGCGCAGATGCAGGCCCATGCCGCTCCAGTTGCCGGCGCTAAAGAGAGGAACGTCGATGTTTTCCCAGATTGCACGCCGGCCATGCCACCATTCGCCGTCGAGGCTGTTGTGCATGTACTCCCACAGCCATGGCGTGGAAAAGGCGTCGGTGGCCTGCGGTTTCCCGACTTGGTGATGCGCCATGTGGTTGTTCCACCAGTTGCTGGCGAATCCGAACGAGAAAATCCCGCCATGATATCCAAAGTCGCGGTACATGTCGGCCGCGCCTTCCCAGGGGATCATCGCCTTCAACGACGGCGGCTTGAGGCTCGCGACCAGCCATTGCGTCATCGCGTAGTAGGAAATTCCATTCGTGCCGATGCGTCCGTTGCTCCAGGACTGCTTCGCCGCCCATTCGATGGCGTCGTAGAAATCGCGCGCCTCTGAAGGCGACCAGGGATCGGTGCGGCCGGGGGATTTCCCCGAGCCACGGCCGTCCACTCGCAAGGCAATATAGCCGCGCGGCACCCACCACAGCGGGTTGACGGTTTCCCAGTTCATGTACTCGTTCGCCGCCTCCTCCAGGTCCGGGGGAGGGACCCAGAGCTTATCCTTCTGGTAGGAACCGAGATTGATGATGACGGGGAAACGTCCGGCCGATTTCGGACGGAAGACGTCGGCCTTCAGCCGGGCGCCGTCGCGCAGCGGGATCTCGAGATCCTTCTCGACGACGAGGTCGTGGCGCGGTAGCGAACCGCGCCCGCCTGCAGTCTTTCTGGCCAAGCGGCTACTCGATCTTGATCTTCGCCTCGCGCAAGAAATCACCCCAGCCCTGGGTTTCCTTGCGCACCAGGTCCGTAAATTCCTGGGGGGACTTGGAAAGCTCGACGCTCATCATCTGCTTGCCGAGGCTGTCCTTGAGCTCGGGTTTCGTGAGCGCTGCCGCCACCGCACCATAGAGCTTGTCGATGATGGGCTTCGGCGTCGCAGCCGGTGCGAACATCCCCTGCCAGGCGTTGGTGCCGATGCCGGGGTAGCCGAGCTCCGCGAGCGTCGGAACGTTGGGCAGTTCGGGGAGGCGGTTCGGTGCGGTGGTCGCGAGCGCCTTGATCCGGCCCGCGCGGACGTGCGCAAGCGTGGAGGAAAGATTGATGAAGGCGACCTGCGTTTCGTCGGCGAGAAGCGAAGGCACCATCTTGCCGGCACCGTCCTTGTACGGTACGTGGGTAAGCTGGATACCCGCTACCCTTTCGAACTTTTCCATGTCGAGGTGCGGATAGCTGCCGATCCCCGCCGAACCGTAGTTGATCTTGCCGGGATTCTTCTTGGCCTCCGCGATCAGCTCTGGAACGGTGTTCGCGGGAAAACTCGCGCTCGCCGCGACGATGTGCGGGATCTCGACCAGCTTGGCGATGCCCACGAAGTCGCGCGAAGGCTTGATGGTCAGTGTTTGAGCGAAAGTATTTTCGTTGATGGTGTTGGTCGAGACGTTGCCGACCAGCAGGGTGTAGCCATCAGCAGGTGCCTTCGCAACCGCCTCGAGCGCAAGGTTGCCGGTCGCTCCGGGGCGATTTTCCACGATAAAACTCTGACCCAGGGAGTCGGTGAGCCGGGCCGCAACGATACGCGCGATGATGTCGGTGGCGCCGCCCGGTGCGTAAGGCACGAGGATCTTGACCGGCCGGCTCGGGTAGGAGTCGGCCGATTGCGCCACGGTCTGGTGCGGCAAGCCGGCGAGGGCGGCGCATAGAACGCTTGCCGCGATTCCGCGCGCTGCGAAGGGCCGCGTCGGGCGACGGGTTGGGAATCGGACCATGATCTCTCCTCCAGTTTCTCATGTTGCCCGGATGCCGGGCCGGGTTGGCACCGCGAAGCCGTCGCCGCGTGCGCAATATTTTCCTCGACATCATAGCGCGATCCGGGTGCCACGGAAACGCTGCGCCGGCGACTGGAGATACGCTCGATTCTCCGGAAAGACACTCCAAGACTGGGCTGACTCGTATAATGTCCGGACGCGGCAGGCATTGAAGCTCCGCCGCTACCGACTTCGGCGGGCCTCCCCGCATTGCAGCCTGGTAAACCTGGTCAGGTCCGGAAGGAAGCAGCCACAGCCAGCCGCTGCAAGTGCCGGGGGTAAGGCTCGCCACCCATATAGGATTCAGGATTTCTGGAAGAAGGATCGAGGAAACGCGGACGCCGCTGTGCGGTTCCTCCGCATACCCTGAGCCTTCGGTCCCGGATCCTGAATCTTTTCTTTTCGATCTCGACGACTGATAAAATTCTCCCATGTCTTACCAGGTCCTCGCCCGCAAGTGGCGTCCGCGCACGTTCGAGTCCCTGGTCGGTCAGGAACACATTGTCAAGGCGCTGCGCCATGCGCTGGACCAGAAGCGCCTGCATCACGCCTACTTGTTTTCCGGAACGCGCGGAGTAGGCAAGACCACGCTCGCACGCATTCTCGCCAAGGCCCTCAACTGCGAGACGGCGGGCATCAGCTCGAACCCTTGCGGGAAATGCTCGGCCTGCATGGAAATCGACGCAGGTCGCTTCGTCGACTTGATGGAGGTCGACGCCGCTACCAATACCAAAGTGGACGAGATGCGCCAGCTGCTGGAGAACTCGGTGTACGCACCGACTCGCGGGCGATTCAAGGTGTACGTCATCGACGAAGTTCACATGCTGTCCACGTCGGCGTTCAACGCGATGCTGAAGACGCTGGAGGAGCCGCCCGAGCACATCAAGTTCATCCTCGCGACGACCGATCCTCAGAAGATCCCCGTTACGGTGCTCTCTCGGTGTCTGCAATTCAACTTGAAGCAGATGACTTCGCAGGCGATCGCCGACCATCTCGAGAAAATTCTTTCGGAGGAAAAGCTGTCAGGCGAAGCCGGCGCGCTGAGGCTGCTCGCGGAAGGCGCGCAAGGGAGCATGCGCGACGCGCTGTCTCTCCTAGATCAGGCGATTGCCTACAGCGCTGGGAGCGTGACGGAGCAGTCCGTGCGCGCCATGCTCGGCGCGATCGACGATACGTTCCTGTACTCGATCCTCGAGGCGCTCGCGCGGGGCGACGCGGCTGCGGTGCTTGCAATCGCGGAGGACATGAGAGCCCGCAGCTTTGCGTTCGACCGCGCGCTCCAGGATCTCGGCGTGCTCTTGCATCGCATCGCTCTCGTTCAGGCGGTGCCGGGTGCCGTCGACGCCGCAGGAAGCCTGCGAGAGCGGCTTGCGGCCCTGGCCCGGGCGCTCGGTCCGGAGGAGATCCAGCTCTACTATCAAATCGCGATCCACGGCCGACAGGACCTTCCGTTTGCACCGGACGAGTTCGCGGGTTTCACCATGCCTCTGCTGCGCATGTTGGCATTTTCGCCGGGAGCGAGTGATTCCAGCGAGTCGGAGCGAAGCGGTCCTGCGAAAGCAAGACACCCCGACGCCGTGAAACGGGCGGACGAAAGGCAGCCGGCCGCCCATGCGAAGTTCGACGGCGATTGGCCCAAGCTCGCCAACTCGCTGAATCTCGGCGGCGTCGCCAAGCAGCTCGCTCAGGCGAGCGAGCTCGCCGGTTTCGACGGCGAGACCCTCGAGCTTCGCGTGCCGCCGGCTGCAAAACACTTGGCGGAGAAAGGCTTCCAGGACAAGCTCCGAGGGGCGTTGCAGGAGCGCTTCGGCAAACCCGTGCGCTTGACCGTGACCATAAGAGAAACGACCGGTAATACGGCTCGCGATCGCGCCGCGGCGGTCATCGGCCAGGATGCCTTCGTGCGCGACCTGGTCGAGAATTTCGACGCGACTATCGTCGAGTCCTCGATAAAGCCGGCGCAATAACGGAGACGTCAAAATGAAGGCACAGCTTGCAGGGCTCATGCAGCAGGCCCAGCAAATGCAGGAAAACATGCGCAGGCTCCAGGAGGAACTTGCCTTCGTGGAGGTGGAGGGGCAGTCGGGCGCGGGGATGGTCAAAGTCACGATGACCTGCAGGCACGACGTCAAGCGCGTGAGCATCGACTCGTCGGTTTTCGCCGAGGACAAGGAGATGCTCGAGGATCTGGTGGCAGCGGCGGTCAACGATGCCGTGCGCAAGGTCGAGACCGCAGTGCAGGAAAAGATGTCCGCCCTGTCGGGGGGCCTTGGTTTGCCTCCGGGAATGAAGTTGCCGTTCTGACCGGTTGAAATGAAGTCGCCCGTCGCTCTCGAAGAACTGATCGAGGCGCTGCGCTGCCTTCCGGGGGTGGGGCCGAAATCGGCGCAGCGCATCGCCTATCATCTTCTGCAGTACGACAAGGCCGGGGCGGCCAGGCTCGCGCAGTCCTTGAGCGGGGCGCTGCATAGCATTCGCCGCTGCGCGAGGTGCAACAGCTTCACCGAGCTCGATCTGTGCGGGCTGTGCAACTCTCCCCGGCGCGACTCATCCCAGTTGTGCGTGGTCGAGACACCGGGGGATCTGCTGATGATGGAGCAGACCCTGGCCTATCACGGCCTGTATTTCGTTCTTATGGGGCGGCTTTCCCCGCTTGACGGCATCGGGCCTCGGGAAATCGGACTCGATGTCATGCAGCGACGCCTGGCCGACGGGGAAGTCAAGGAAGTCATAGTGGCGACGAATTTCACCAACGAAGGCGAGGCCACGGCGCACTACATCAGCGAAATGCTCAAAGGGCGCGGACTGCGCGTGAGCCGGATTGCGCGGGGCGTTCCCGTGGGTGGCGAACTGGAGTACGTCGACACGGGAACTCTGGCTCAGGCGTTTGCGGAACGCAGGCCGCTATGATCGAACGGCTGCCCTGCGCGGCAGCGCTGAGTCGGGTGAGCGGGTATCCATCGTGCCGCAATCATGAAGCGCGCCAACCGCTGCACGGTCTGAAATGAAGCCCAAGCCACTGTACGGCCTGAAGGTGATCGAGCTGGGGCAGTTGATCGCCGGGCCATTTGCCGGAAAATTCTTCTCGGAGTTCGGAGCGGAGGTGATCAAGGTCGAGCCGCCCGAAGGCGATCCTCTACGCAAGTGGAGGAAGCTGCACGAGGGCACTTCCTTGTGGTGGTACGTGCAGAACCGGAACAAGAAATCGGTGACGGTCAATCTGCGCCTGCCCGAGGGACAGGAAGTGGTGCGCAAGCTCGCCCGGGACGCCGACGTCGTGATAGAAAATTTTCGCCCCGGGACCTTGGAAAAGTGGGGGCTGGGTTACGACCGGCTGGCGGCGGAAAACCCCGGATTGGTGATGCTCCGCCTTTCCGGTTTCGGGCAAACCGGTCCCTACCGCGACCAGGCCGGATTCGGAACGGTAGCCGAGTCCATGGGGGGATTGCGCTATGTGACGGGCTACCGGGACCGGCCGCCGGTGCGTCCCAACCTGTCGATTGGAGATGCGCTCGCGTCGCTGCACGGAGTGATCGGGGTCCTGGTGGCTCTGCATCACCGCGGCCAAGGCGGAGGGCAGGGACAGGTGGTCGATGTAGCGTTGTATGAAGCAGTGTTCAACATGATGGAGGGGGCGCTTCCGGAGTACGATGTGTTCAATGAAGTCCGCGAGCGTACAGGAAGCAATCTGACAGGCATTGTTCCCTCCAACACCTATCTGACCAAAAACGGCGAGCATGTCGTGATCGGAGCCAACGCCGACAGCATTTTCAAGCGCCTGATGAAGGTGATCGGTCGCGCGGATCTTGGGGAGGACCCGTCGCTCTCCGACAATGCCGGACGCAGCCAGCGCGCAGAGGAGCTCGACGCGGCGATCGGCGCCTGGACGGAGAAACGCGACGCCGAGAACGTGGTGCAGATTCTGAACGAAGCTCAGGTGCCGAACGGCAAGATCTACAGCATGGCCGACATCGCCCGCGATGCGCAGTATCTGGCCCGGGACATGATCCGTGAGGTCCGTTTGAAGGACGGCACACCGCTCAAGGTTCCTGGAATAACTCCCAGGCTCTCGGCCACACCCGGGGATATCGGGTGGGTCGGTCCGGAACTCGGCGAGCACACCGACGCGGTCCTTGCAGCTAACGGCTATACCGAGGTTGAGATTGCCGGCCTGAGAAAACGCGGAGCCATTTGATCCTGCGCTCGTCGCAAGAGAATCCAAAAATGCGCAGAGTGCTCGACATGGACAAACCGCGGGTGACGATCAAAGGACGCGGTGCCGCTGGGAACCCGCAGGGCCGGTTCGACAGGCACACGCGAAGCCACGAGCGGGAAACAGAGTTTCCGTCCCGGCCTCAAACGATAGTCACTCTGCAGCAGGCGCGCTCGATCATCTCACGCAACGACTCGCCCGACCTTCCATTCAGCCAATCCATCAATCCGTACCAAGGCTGTGAGCACGGTTGCATCTACTGCTACGCGCGACCGAGTCACGCCTACCTTGGCCTGTCTCCCGGACTGGACTTCGAGACGCGCCTTTTCGCCAAGGCAAACGCAGCCGAGTTGCTGCGTGAGGAGCTGTCCGGACCGGGGTATCGCTGCGAACTCATATCGCTGGGCGCGAATACGGACCCGTATCAACCGATCGAGCGCGAGCATCGCATCACACGGAGCATTCTCGAGGTGCTATGGGAATTCCGGCATCCGGTCGGAATCGTCACCAAGGGATCGCTCGTCGAGCGCGATCTCGATCTCCTCGATCCGATGGCGCGCGAAGGCTTGGCGCAGGTATTCATTTCGATCGGCACGCTCGACGGGGAGATTGCGCGCACGCTTGAACCGCGCGCGGCCGCGCCCCACCGGCGCGTCGAAACCGTTCGCCGCCTGAGCGAGCGCGGCGTTCCTTGCGGCGTTCTCGTCGCGCCCACCATCCCTTTTCTGAATGACAAGGACCTCGAAGCGGTGCTGGAGGCGGTGAGCGAAGCGGGAGCGACCATGGCTGGCTACACGCTGCTGCGGCTTCCCTGGGAAGTGAAAGATCTTTTCAAGGACTGGCTCGAGAGAAACTTTCCGCTCAAGGCGGCGCACATCATGGCGCGCATTCGTGACATGCGCGGCGGGCGAGACAACGACCCCGAGTTCGGCAGCCGCATGAGAGGGGAGGGGCAATTTGCGGACTTGATCCGAAAGCGATTCGACGTTGCCTGCAGGCGGCTCGGCCTCAACTCGGGCAAACGCAGTCAACTCGATACGAAAAAATTCAGGCGGCCCGGGCCGGCGCAAATACCTTTGCTTTGACTACTGTATTAACAATATATATCAAATAATTAAAGGAGATATATAATGTCGATCCTCATTATAGTCCTGGCGACATTTCTGGCTCTGGTCGCGCCTGCGCTTGCCTATGCTCAGGGCGCACTCGAGAAAAGGGACGTGCACATCGCGGTAGGGGGGAAATCCTCTCTCTATTACCTGCCGCTTACGATCGCCGAGCAGTTGGGCTACTTCAAGGACGAAGGGCTGAACGTCAACATCAGCGATTTCGCCGGGGGTTCGCAGGCCCTGCGCGCAGTGGTCGGAGGCAGCGCCGACGTGGTATCGGGAGCCTATGAACATACCTTGAACATGCAGCCCAAGAGCCAGTTCCTGCAATGCTTCGTGCAACAGGGTCGCGCGCCGCAAATCGCGATCGGTATCGCCAGCAGCATGGCGAAAGACTACAAGTCGCCGAAGGATCTCAAGGGTCTGAAGGTTGGCGTCTCCGCGCCGGGTTCGAGTACCAACATGATTCTGAATTCCTTCATCGCCAAGGATGGGCTCAAGCCTTCCGACGTTTCCATCATCGGTGTCGGTCTCGGAGCGGGTGCGGTGACGGCTCTCAAGACCGGTCAGATCGACGCCGTCTCCAATACCGATCCCGTAATGACTAAGCTCGAGCAGGATGGCGACGTAAAGATCATCGCCGACACCCGCACTCTGAAGGGGACCGAACAGGTCCTGGGAGGACCGATGCCGGCGGGTTGTCTCTACGCACCAGTCGAATTCATCCGCAAGAATCCGAATACCGTCCAGGCGCTCACCAATGCGATCGTCCGCGCCGACAAGTGGATCTACACCGCATCGCCTCAGGATGTCTTGCGAACCGTTCCGGAATCGTATCTTCTGGGGGACAAGGCGCTATATATTTTCTCCTTCAACAAGGTCAGAGAGGCGATTTCCCCCGACGGTTACATCTCCGACGCTGGCGCGAAGACGGCGCTCAGGGTCATGCCCAGTTTCAACCCCGAGATAAAAGCAAGCGAGATCAAACTCGATCTCACTTACACCAACGAGTTCGTCAAGAAGGCGAACGCGAAATACAAGTGACCGCGCGAATGCGCGGTCATCCCCGCGCAAGCGGGGATCCAGCGACTTCTCGTCAGTGCACCGGACTCCCGTCTTCGCGGAAATGACGTTCAACCCATGACTCCCGCTCTCGCATTGGAGAGGATCGGCTGCACTTTCATCTCGCGCGATGATCCCGCGCAGCGGTATACCGCTGTTCAAGAGACCACCCTGCGCGTTGCGGAGGGCGAATTCCTCTCGGTCGTAGGTCCGACGGGGTGCGGCAAGTCAACCTTGCTCAACGTTGCCGCGGGATTGCTGCGGCCCTCGGCCGGCACGGTCATGGTGTTCGGCCAGCCGCTGGCCGGAATCAATTCGCGCTCGGGCTACATGTTCCAATCCGAGGCTCTCATGCCCTGGCGGAATACCATCGAGAACGTGATCGCAGGCCTCGAATTCCGGGGCGTTGCTCGCGAACCGGCGCTCGAACAAGGCAACGCCTGGCTGACGCGCGTCGGCTTGAGCGGGTTCGGCAGGCGGTATCCCCATCAACTGTCCGGGGGGATGCGCAAGCGCGTGGCGCTCGCACAGATGCTGATCCTCAACCCGCAGATCCTACTGATGGATGAACCCTTTTCTGCGCTCGATGTTCAGACGCGCCAATTGATGGAAAACGAGCTGCTCGAGCTGTGGTCGGCCGACCGCAAGTCTGTGGTATTCATCACTCATGACCTCGAAGAGGCGATCTCTTTGTCGGACCGGGTCGTGGTGTTGTCCGCCGGCCCGGCCTCGCACCCGATCGGCGATTATTCAATCGACCTGCCGCGCCCGCGCGACGTCGCCGAGATTCGTCTCACGCCGCGCTTCATCGAACTGCACACGAAGATCTGGCGCGCGATGAAAGAAGAGGTATTGAAAGGCTATGTCCAACAGCAAAGACAATAGAGGCGGCACCGGCCGACTGCGCCTGCGTGCCTACCAGGCACTGCTCCTTGCTCTGTGCATTGTGTTGTGGCACGTCCTCACCAGCCCGACGTTGCTCCCGCCGATCTACTTCTCAGAAGCCAATCAGGCGGCATTTTTCTTTGGCGAGCCACTCAAAGTGTTCGCGCGTCTCTGGCAGTGGTTCGTGTCGGGAGATATATACCAGCACCTGTGGGTGACTCTCGTCGAGACGCTGCTTGCATTCCTGATCGGCACTGTCTTCGGAGTTGCAATCGGGTTGTGGCTCGCGCTGTCTCCCATGACTTCGGCGATCCTCGACCCTTATATCAAGGCGGCGAACGCAATGCCGCGAGTGATTCTCGCGCCGATTTTCTTCGTGTGGTTCGGGCTGGGGATCGCCTCGAAGGTCGCGCTAGGGGTGACGCTCGTGTTCTTCATAGTTTTCTTCAACGTCTACCAGGGTGTGCGGGAAGTCAGTCCGGTCGTTCTTGCCAACGCGCGCATGCTCGGCGCAAGCTCGCGCCAGTTGCTGCGCTGCGTATACATGCCGAGCGCGATGAGCTGGGTGTTCGCGAGCTTGCACAATTCGGTGGGACTTGCCTTTGTCGGCGCTGTCGTCGGGGAATATCTGGGCTCGGCAAAGGGCGTGGGTTATCTCATTCTTCAGGCCGAGGGAACGTTCGACATCAACACCGTGTTTGCGGGCATTGTTTTGTTGACTTTATTCGCTCTTGCTCTCGATTGGGCGGTGGGCCTGGCGGAAAAGCGTCTGATGGTCTGGCAACCGCGATCGGTTGAGACAGAGCGCACGTGAGAAGGCTCTTGTTGCGGCGCAAAATCGTTTGACAGTATCTCGCGCCGGCCGCTATAATCGCCCTTCTGTACGAACACCAAACCGGGCGCGGGGTGGAGCAGTCTGGCAGCTCGTCGGGCTCATAACCCGAAGGTCATAGGTTCAAATCCTATCCCCGCAACCAAATTCCCTCCGGGGATGAAACAGTCCCCCTCGGGGGATTTGCTCTTTAACAATTAAACAGCCGATAGGTGTGGGCGCTGGATAAAGCCAGTGACACTGGTTTTTCGGGCGCGCGCAAGCGCGTTGGTGTCACACAAAGCTTTAACCAAGCTCGCACCAGGTCTAGCAAGGTTTTTTTCAAACCTTTGCAATGACTTTGAGTGAGTTAGTGGGCTCTGCGGTTAAACGCAGGGCTCGCGCAATCGCATAGCGATTGATCAGGTCAAATTTGAATTGAAGAGTTTGATCCTGGCTCAGATTGAACGCTGGCGGCATGCCTTACACATGCAAGTCGAACGCGAAAGGGGGCAACCCCGAGTAGAGTGGCGAACGGGTGAGCAATACATCGGAACATTTCCTGTAGCGGGGGACAACCCCGAGAAATCGGGGCTAATACCGCATACGATCTACGGATGAAAGTGGGGGACCGCAAGGCCTCACACTATAGGAGTGGCCGATGCCGGATTAGCTAGTTGGTGAGGTAATGGCCCACCAAGGCGACGATCCGTAGCTGGTCTGAGAGGACGACCAGCCACACTGGGACTGAGACACGGCCCAGACTCCTACGGGAGGCAGCAGTGGGGAATTTTGGACAATGGGCGCAAGCCTGATCCAGCCATGCCGCGTGAGTGAAGAAGGCCTTCGGGTTGTAAAGCTCTTTCGGCGGGGACGAAATGGCGCGGACGAATATTCCGCGTCGATGACGGTACCCGAAGAAGAAGGACCGGCTAACTACGTGCCAGCAGCCGCGGTAATACGTAGGGTCCAAGCGTTAATCGGAATTACTGGGCGTAAAGCGTGCGTAGGCGGTCTCGCAAGTCCGATGTGAAATCCCCGGGCTTAACCTGGGAACTGCGTTGGAAACTACGAGGCTAGAGTGCGGCAGAGGGGGGTGGAATTCCAGGTGTAGCAGTGAAATGCGTAGAGATCTGGAGGAACACCGATGGCGAAGGCAGCCCCCTGGGCTAGCACTGACGCTGATACACGAAAGCGTGGGGAGCAAACAGGATTAGATACCCTGGTAGTCCACGCCCTAAACGATGGCAACTAGTTGTTGGAGGATGAACTCCTTTAGTAACGCAGCTAACGCGTGAAGTTGCCCGCCTGGGGAGTACGGTCGCAAGATTAAAACTCAAAGGAATTGACGGGGGCCCGCACAAGCGGTGGATGATGTGGTTCAATTCGATGCAACGCGAAAAACCTTACCTACCCTTGACATGCCAGGAAGCCCGATGAGAGTTGGGTGTGCCCGAAAGGGAGCCTGGACACAGGTGCTGCATGGCTGTCGTCAGCTCGTGTCGTGAGATGTTGGGTTAAGTCCCGCAACGAGCGCAACCCTTGTCATTAGTTGCTACATTAAGTTGAGCACTCTAATGAGACTGCCGGTGACAAACCGGAGGAAGGTGGGGACGACGTCAAGTCCTCATGGCCCTTATGGGTAGGGCTACACACGTCATACAATGGCGCATACAGAGGGAAGCCAACCCGCGAGGGGGAGCAAATCCCAGAAAGTGCGTCGTAGTCCGGATTGAAGTCTGCAACTCGACTTCATGAAGTCGGAATCGCTAGTAATCGCGGATCAGCATGTCGCGGTGAATACGTTCCCGGGCCTTGTACACACCGCCCGTCACACCATGGGAGTGGGTTTCACCAGAAGCAGGTAGCCTAACCGCAAGGAGGGCGCCTACCACGGTGAGATTCATGACTGGGGTGAAGTCGTAACAAGGTAGCCGTATCGGAAGGTGCGGCTGGATCACCTCCTTTCTAGAGAACGCTTTACTTCAGCGTCCACAACCTATCGGTTGTTTTGTAAATGCGGGGACTTGAGGCTGGGACTGGGGGCTGAAGAACGAATCCCTGGCACTTGGTCGCCAGACCCTGAATTCAGGGTCTGTAGCTCAGTTGGTTAGAGCACCGTCTTGATAAGGCGGGGGTCGATGGTTCGAATCCATCCAGACCCACCAGCTTCTTATCGGGGGGTGTAGCTCAGTTGGGAGAGCGCCTGCTTTGCAAGCAGGAGGTCATCGGTTCGATCCCGTTCACCTCCACCACTTTGAAAGGATGAAAGCAGAAGGATGAAGAAGGAGATTGTCGCCTGATTCACGTTGCCGAGAGATCACAAGCAAGCCACGAGGCTTGCTTCTGGTCTTTTGACCGGAGAGGCTGTTCGCTCTTTAACAATTTGGAAGAAGCAAGTGCATCGATCTCCCAAGATCGATGCATGGGTTGTGATTGCATTCAAAACGGCTTCACCTTAGTCGGGTGGAGCCGGCACAAGCGTGAGAATTCCTGTAGCTGCGAGCTTCGTTCTCAAGCGAGGCCTCAAGGTTATAGGGTCAAGCGAATAAGTGCATATGGTGGATGCCTTGGCGATCACAGGCGATGAAGGACGCAGTAGCTTGCGAAAAGCTGCGGGGAGCCGGCAAACAGGCTTTGATCCGCAGATGTCCGAATGGGGAAACCCGGCCCGCAAGGGTCATCTCCAGCTGAATACATAGGCTGTAGAGGCGAACTCAGTGAACTGAAACATCTCAGTAGCTGAAGGAACAGAAATCAACCGAGATTCCGAGAGTAGTGGCGAGCGAAATCGGAATAGCCAGCAATCTTTAGCCATCTAGTTAGCGGAACGGTCTGGAAAGTCCGGCCACAGCGGGTGATAGCCCCGTACGCGAAAACCGGGTGGTGGAACTAGGTTTGCAAAAAGTAGGGCGGGACACGTGAAATCCTGTCTGAAGATGGGGGGACCATCCTCCAAGGCTAAATACTCGTGATCGACCGATAGTGAACCAGTACCGTGAGGGAAAGGCGAAAAGAACCCCGGGAGGGGAGTGAAATAGATCCTGAAACCGTATGCATACAAAAAGTGGGAGCCCCGCAAGGGGTGACTGCGTACCTTTTGTATAATGGGTCAGCGACTTACATTCACTGGCGAGCCTAAGCGCATAGCGGAGGCGTAGCGAAAGCGAGTCCGAACAGGGCGATCCAGTCGGTGGGTGTAGACCCGAAAGCGGATGATCTACTCATGGCCAGGTTGAAGGTCGGGTAACACCGGCTGGAGGACCGAACCAACTACTGTTGAAAAAGTAGTGGATGAGCTGTGGGTAGGGGTGAAAGGCCAAACAAATCCGCAAATAGCTGGTTCTCTCCGAAAACTATTTAGGTAGTGCCTCGCGTATTACTCTCGGGGGTAGAGCACTGTTATGGCTAGGGGGGCATGGCGCCTTACCAAACCATGGCAAACTCCGAATACCGAGAAGTACAGCGCGGGAGACAGTGCACCGGGTGCTAACGTCCGGACACGAGAGGGAAACAACCCAGACCGCCAGCTAAGGTCCCCAAGT
>DATDGA010000349.1:0-2031 GCA_036522335.1 Burkholderiales bacterium | reverse complement strand
CATCGTGGACATCACCAGCTTGATCATATTCCTCGCAATCGGCGCGCTCGCCGGCTGGCTCGCCGGACTCATCATGAAGGGAAAGGGATTCGGCCTCCTCGGCAACATCGTCGTCGGAATCGTAGGGGCCCTGGTGGGCGGTTTCCTGTTCGGCCTGCTGGGAATAACGGCCGGCGGGCTGATCGGCTCGATCATCACTGCCATCGTGGGCGCCGTCGTTCTCTTGTTCGTAGTGGGTCTGATCAAGAAAGCCTGATCGACCGAACCGGCTCCGGGCGAGCTTGGGACAGGCGCGTCACGGCAGGACGAGCTGCACTTTGCCGACGATGTTCGCGGCCGGGACGAACCCGAAGACTCGGCTGTCGGAGCTGTGGTCGCGGTTGTCGCCCAGGACGAAGTAGTGGCCCTCGGGCACCCGGCAGGACAGGCCTTCCTGGGTGAAGGTGCAGTGGTCGATCGAGGGAAAAGGTTTTGCCGGAGGGACGAAGGCGGACGCTTCGTCGTCGATGAGAATGAGGTACTCGCACTCGCCGAGGCGCTCCTGATACCGGGGCGTGCCGCCCGCGCGATCTTTCCGAACGTAGTCGCCGAGGCGCTTTCGCGGCACCTCCCGATCGTTGACCCAGAGCCGCTTGCCGTAGTAGGCGACCGTGTCGCCCGGAAGCCCGACGACCCGCTTGGCGTAGTCCACGGACTGGTTCTCCGGAGACTCGAAGACGACGACGTCTCCCCTTCTCACCTCGGACGAGATAGGCGCCCTCGCGAAGTGGATTCCGAGGGTGCGGTAGTTGCCGTACCCCCATTTCCCCACGATCAAGCGGTCGCCCGGCTCGATCGACGGCGCCATCGAGGCGGACGGAAAGCGGAACGGCTCGACCAGAAACGCCCGGGCGCCCAGCGCGAGCCCGGCGAACGCCGCGATGACGACCGGCAATCCGAGCCCGCGGCTGTACCAGGGGCGCCTGACCTCCCGAAAATCCCGCGCGAACCGGACCGCCTGCACCGCGCAGACGATCGCGACGAGCACGGCCGCGGCGTCGCCGGCCCACTGGTTTTCGCGGGCGACGAACAGGCTCGCTGCGGCGATGGCGGCGAGCAGCACGAGATAGATCGCGGCCCGGCCGGGTCGGGCCACGTACAGCATCCCCGCGGGCGGGAGGAAAAAGCCGAGCGCGGCGGCGATCCGCCGGCTCGGTCTCTTGTAGGTCTCGGTGGATTCCATCGATGCCGACGCATTCTACGACCTCGAGCTCGACACGGGCGCGGGCACCTGCGGCAAGGACCGAGCGTTCCGGTCGGCGTGGGCCAGCCGGCGCTGAGGATCGACGGCTCGGCGGTGGACCATCCAGCGCCTCGAAACCGGGCATCCGGCCAGCACCGAGTCGCTGAAGTCCCTTGCTGCGGTATTCGAGATGGACTTTTCAACTCTCAAACCGGAGCCGACCATGACTACGACGACCAGTAACAGTACGACTTCAGATGCCGCCTTCGCCGAAAGGCAGGAAGAGGATGCGTTCAGATACGTGCGCAAGCTGCGCCGCTTCTACATTCACCTGTACCAGTACATCATCGTGGTGGCCGCGCTGTTCGCGATGAACCTGATCACTACGCCGCACCGAATGTGGGCGCAATGGGTGATGATCGGCTGGGGGATAGGCGTGCTGATGCATGCGTCGATGGTGTTCGGCCGCAGCTGGCTCCTCGGGCCCGATTGGGAGCGCCGGCAGGTGGAGAAGCGGCTGGGGCGCCCGCTCTAGCGATACGGGCGCCGAGCCGCCGCCGAACGCCTGCGGCGCCTGCGCGGGTTACGGCGGCACTCTGCTGCCGGAAAATGCCGTTGCGATTTCAATTCACCCGCAAAGCCTGCGCGGCTCGCCGGGCCTCCCGCCCGAAACTTCTCTGGATCAGTTTCCGAGATAAGCGTCGATTCGATCGGCGAATTCATCGAGGTCCGCCAGTTTTTCCTTGAGCACGCTCTCGACGATCTTCAGATCGACCTGGAGGTAGCCGTGCACGAGCACGTTGCGAAAT
>DATDGA010000348.1:0-7240 GCA_036522335.1 Burkholderiales bacterium | reverse complement strand
CCGTTTTTCGACCTTGAAAGCACGATAGTCGACAATCGAGGTGTCAGTCACACCTTGGGGCGTGAGGGGCGTAAAAACCTGAATAGCTTTGGTATCAGGAATTGTGATCTCACGTTCCAGTTTGACCGTTCCCTTGCCCTTGAACACCACGTCGGTCGAATTGCCAAGGAATGGACCGCCCGATTCACCCGTTTGGAGCACGAGCGTGATGGTGCCAGATTCTTGAGACATCACGTACTCAACCTCGACCATGATTCTCGCTTTTTCCCCAACGTAGAGCGGCTTTGACAACACCGGAGCAATGTTCACGATCTTCACGGAAGAGGCTGCGGAAGTCGCGGATTGGGCGAGAACCGAAACTGCTGGCATCCCACTTAGAAATGCAATGATCACAAGAAGGCTTGTAGTAGGTCGCATCCCTAATCCTGTTGAGGCCTAACGCCCGCATTCAGCCGCGCGTTTTCTGCGTCGGCTGCAATGCGCGGTTAGGCCCTCGTACCTTCTTAAATCTACGGAAGGTCAATAGTGTCACCTAGTCCAGCAAAAACGTACTTTCCTTCGAATGCCTCGCTCAGTGCCAGAAATGCGGGCTCCCCGGTGCAATGTCCGGGGGCGATCCGCTCCACTCGCCATTCATCACGCAAAGCCTTTGCCACGCGCTGAATTTCCGGTTCCTTGGTCAGCACGAGATGCAAACCTCCGAAAATGCAGTACACGCGCTCTTCAATCGCTCGGGACGCGGCAAGGATGTTCTCGATACCCGGATGAGAGCATCCAGCGACCAGAACTAATCCTCGAGGCGTGCGCAAGACCAGCGAGAGCTCGCGCATCTCTCGCGTGCCCGGCATTTCCGAAACAACGGCGACCAGCCAGACACCTGGCACGATCTCGGTGGTTTCCTTGATCCAGACGAAGTTCGCCTCTGGCCAAGGGGTGCCGTGGCGAATCGCCTCCGGCGGCTTGCCATCGTAGTACTGCATGTATGAGGGCAGCGAGTGGCAGCGCGGATAGAAAATGCCCGGAAGGCTCGACCCGAAGACTCCATAGGTTTCGTCCGGCGTGTAGACGGTTACGCCGGGGTTGAGCTTGAAAAGGTGGTTGAGCCCGCTCGTATGATCACCGTGCCGATGCGAGATCGCGGCGAAGTCGAGGCTCCGCAAGTCGACGCCGAGCGCCTCCGTGTTTTGGGCAAAGGTTCTCGCGCTATTTCCAGTGTCGAACAAGATGCGCTTGCCGCCGAACTCGACCAGCGCCGCAAAGCCCCACTCCTTCCTCAGCTCGGGGCGCTTTCCGAAGGAGTCGTGAAGAATGGTTATGCGATTGCCGGACATGACCGAGGCCTAACGTTATATATACGGACCGTGCAAGGTTACCCCTTCGGAATCCCCCTTGCTCGTCGCCATTCCGAAGGCGCGAAGTCAGGCATACCCTACTCGGGGCGTCAGGTTATCCCGGCCACGGCGTGCCGCCCCACTACACGGTTCGTGATCCCGGCTGATATCGCACGGCGGCTCGCATGCCGGATAACTCTTTCCCGCCGGGCTTACGTTGCCCTTGGGTTTGTTGGAGCGAGTGGCGCCCCAGAGACGAATCGAACGTCCGACCTGCCCCTTAGGAGGGGGCTGCTCTATCCACTGAGCTACCGGGGCGCGGGGTGATTGTACGCGAATGCGTTCGACGCATGACGGCGTTGCGTTCCCGTTGTATTGCTGCTAGTTTGCCCGCGGGAGATCCATCGATGCTGGTCCGCGACCCGGTCGTGCAGGCCACCGTCACCGGGAGTGGCGTGCGTACCGTCCAGCTTTCCGGAGCCTGGGATATCCGCGCGCTGGAATCGCGCGCAAGCGAGCTTCAGGTGATGCTCCGGATCCAGGCGAGCGTGAGCGACGCGCATTGGGACTTGTCCGAGGTTGAGCGGCTCGACCATATCGGCGCCCTGCTTCTTTGGCGGACCTGGGAAAAGCGCCGGCCGCTCGAGCTCCGGCTCAAACGCGAGCACGAGGTTTTTTTCGCCGACCTCGAGACTCCGGCGGCGGGGGCGCCCGCTGAACTCGACTTCGATCCGCTCGCTCCGGTACGCGCGCTGGGGATCGTCGCGCTGACTCTGGCCGAGCACGCCGTCGCCCTGGTCCAGTTGTTCGGGCAGTTGCTCATCGACACTGCGACGGTGCTGAAGCGGCCGCTGCTCAGGCCCTGGCGGGAGTTTTCGGCGGGCATCTACAGTGTCGGTGCCCAGGCGCTCGGCATCACCGCGCTGGTCGGATTCCTCATCGGAGTCGTGCTCAGCTATCTCTCGGCCGATCAGCTCCGCCTGGTCGGCGCGGACGTGTTCATCGTGAACATCCTCGGTATCGGCATCATTCGCGAGCTCGGGCCGGTCATCTGCTCGGTGCTGGTCGCGGGCCGCTCGGGTTCGGCGATCACGGCGCAGCTCGGCGTGATGCGGGTCACCGAGGAGCTCGACGCGCTTTCGGTCATGGGCATTTCGCATACGCTGCGGCTGGTGCTGCCGAAAATATCCGCGCTCGCGGTGGCGCTGCCGCTGCTCGTGTTGTGGACGTCGGCGGTGGCCTTGGTGGGAGGAGCGCTTTCCGCGAAAATCCAGCTCGACATGACGATTTCCCAGTTCCTCACCACCCTGCCGGTTGTCGTGCCGGCGGTGAATCTGTGGCTGGCCACCGGCAAGGCCGTCGTGTTCGGGGTGCTGATCGCGCTGATCGCCTGCCACTTCGGGCTGCGCATCAGGCCGAACACTGAGAGCCTCGCGGCCGGCACAACGCGCTCGGTCGTGATTTCGATCACCGCGGTCATCGTCGCCGATGCGATCTTCGCCGTGGTGTTCGCGGATGTGGGCTGGGAGCTCAGATGAACGGCGCGCCGGTCGTCGAAGTGAAAGGACTCTGGACCCTGTTCGGGGATCACGTCGTTCACCGCGATCTGAGTCTCGCGGTGATGCCCGGGGAAGTCCTGTCCCTCGTAGGCGGGTCGGGCAGCGGCAAGACCGTTCTGCTCCGTCAGATGCTGGGTCTGGAGCGGCCGCATCGCGGCAGCATCCGCGTCTTCGGTGTTCCCCTGCAGGGCTCGGACCCGGAACTGCTGAACAAGATTCGCAAACGCTGGGGGGTGCTGTTCCAGCACGGAGCCCTTTACAGCGCGCTCAGCGTTTTCGACAACATCGCCCTGCCGTTGCGCGAGCTCCACGCGTTCGACGAGGATTTCATTCACGACATGGTGATGCTCAAGCTCGACACCGTGGGAATCGAACGCCGGCACACCGCAAGCATGCCGTCCGATCTGTCCGGAGGCATGGTGAAGCGCGTCGCTCTGGCCCGCGCACTCGTGCTCGAGCCGGAGCTCGTCTTCCTGGATGAGCCGACCGCGGGTCTGGACCCCGATCGCAGCGAGGCTTTCGTGACGCTGGTGCGCGATCTTCACCTCAAGCTCAAGCTCACGGTGGTGATGGCTACTCACGACCTCGACACCCTGGTATCCGTGTCCGATCGTGTCGCGGTGCTCGCCGATCAGAAAGTCCTGACGTGCGGCGGTCTGGACGAAGTGGTGCGGTACGAACACCCGTTCGTACGAAACTTTTTTCTGGGAGAGCGGGGACTGCGTGCCCTGTCGGCGGCGGCCGCGCCGCAGACGCATTGAGGAGGAGCCATGGAAAATAAAGCGCACGCTCTTGCTGCCGGAGTGTTCACCATCGTGCTTGCCGCGGCGCTGGTCGCCGCGGGATTGTGGTTTCGCAAGGACGACATCCGGCTGGCGCAATACGTGGTGAGCACGACGAGCTCGGTCTCGGGGCTGAGACTCGAGGCGCCGGTGCGCTACCGCGGGGTTCAGGTGGGGCTGGTCGAAGCGATCAAGATCGAGCCCGGCGTTTCGGGCCGCATCAACATTCGCATAGGCGTGCAGGAGGACACTCCCAT
Source organism: Burkholderiales bacterium (assembly GCA_036522335.1). Classification (GTDB taxonomy): domain Bacteria; phylum Pseudomonadota; class Gammaproteobacteria; order Burkholderiales; family SG8-39; genus VBDM01. The sequence continues at coordinate 3,311 of DATDGA010000348.1, read as the reverse complement.
CACCAGGAGCACCTACGCGCAGCTGGGTTACCAGGGCGTGACCGGCCTCGCCTACGTGTCCCTCAACGACGACGGCTCCTCGAGCGAGCTGCTGAAGTCTGCAGGCCGCGAGCCGCCCAGCATCGGCATGCGGCCTTCGATTTTCGACTCGGGTCTCGATCTGGTCGCGGCAGTGAACGAACTGGCGGGCCGCATGAACGATCTGCTGAACAAGGAGAACCGGCAGCTCGTCGGCCGGGCTCTGGCCGGGATCGAGCAGGCTTCGCGCCAGACCGCGGTACTCGCGGAGCGTCTGCAGCCCGGTGCCCAGGAGGTTCCGGTGCTGATGGCGGATGCGCGTAAATTGATTGCAAGCCTCGGCTCGCTCTCGGGCAAGCTCGAGCAGCGTTCCGCCGCCTTCGACCGGATGGCGGCGAGCCTCGAGGAGGTGGGGACTGCTGCGCGTTCGTTCAACGACGAAACCCTGCCGCGCTTCAACGCGCTGGTCGAACAGCTCAATCGCGACACGCGCTCTCTCGACCGCGTGCTGAACGCCTTGAGCGAGAATCCGCAGAGCTTCGTTTTCGGCGCGCCGAGAGGAAAACCCGGACCCGGCGAGCCGGGGTTCAGGGACGGGGCGCGCTAGAACGATGGAGCGGGCATCGGCAGGAATTTTCGCGCTCGCGCTGGTGCTCGCCGGCGGCGCGTGCAGCTTTGCGCCCGCCCCGGGGCCGCTCATTGCGAGCTACGATTTCGGTCCCCCGCCCGAGGCGCGCCAGGTCGCGGGGCTGCGCCAGGCGCTGCTCGTGCACGATGTCGGCGCGCCGGCCTGGCTGGATTCGCCGTTCATCTACTACCGGCTCGGCTACCAGGATGCCACTCGACCCCAGGCCTATGCGGGCAGCCGCTGGGTCACGTCTCCTGCGGAGCTGTTTACGAATCGTCTGCGGGGTCGGCTGGTAGCCTCTGGCGGCGGCATCATCCAGCCGGGCGACGACGCGCGCGCCAAGTACGCGTTGCGCGTCGATTTGGACGAATTCGTCCAGGTCTTCGACGCTCCGGGAAAAAGCAGGGCGGTCGTGCGCTTCCGCGCGTCGGTGATGGGGAACCGCAGCCTGATCGTGCAACGCAGCTTCAGCGTGGAGCGCCCGGCAAGCACCCCCGACGCGGAAGGCGGCGTGCGCGCTCTGATCGGCGCGAGCGACGAAGCGGTCGAACAACTCGTCGGCTGGACCGCGCAGCACCTGAAGGACTGAGCTGGCCGCTCATGGGATAGAATGGGCGCACCGTACGGGAACGCAAATGATTCACCGCAAAAAGATTTTGTCAGCGATCGGATTGGGCGCATTCGCCGCCGTCGTGCTCCTCACACTGAGTGCGTACCTAAACCCTGCGATGCTGATCGTCCTCGCAAACCTTCGGCTCTGTAGCTGAACTTCTTCCGAGCGCGGCGGTGAGCACGCCGGATTTCGTCGACGTACTCGATTTCTGGTTTGGTGCGCCGGATTCGCACGAGCGCGGCCGGCCGCGCAAGGCCTGGTTCCAGACGTCCGAGCCCTTCGATGCCGAGGTGCGCCGCCGCTTCCTCGTCACCTGGGAGCAGGCGGCGCGCGGTGAACTCGAACGATGGCACGGTACGCCGCTCGCCTCGCTCGCGCTCGTCGTGATCCTCGACCAGTTTCCCCGCAACATGTTTCGCGGAACGCCACGCGCGTTTTCGAGCGATTCCCATGCGCTTGCGGCGGCAAGGAACGCGATCGCGCGGGAGTTCGACCGCCTGCTGTCGCCGGTCGAGCGCTGGTTTGTCTACCTTCCCTTCGAGCACGCGGAGGATCTCGCCGCGCAGCGGCGTTCCCTCGCCTTGTTCGAGGCGCTCGATCGTGACGACGTCGAGTACGCAAGGCGCCACTACGAGATCATTGCGCGCTTCGGCCGCTTTCCACATCGCAACGCCATTCTCGGGCGCGAATCGACCGCCGAAGAGGCCGAGTTTCTCAAGCAGCCCGGATCTTCGTTCTAGTCCAGCGATGTCCTCGCACGGTCACCACATCGATTTGCCTTCACCCTGGGTGTGTCGGTGGGCCGGTTTGATTCGGCCCGGCGGACGCGTGCTGGACGTCGCCTGCGGCCATGGCCGCCATTTACGCTATCTGAAATCCCTGGGCTTCGCCGCGGTCGGCATCGATCGCGACGACGCGGCGCTCGCTCCCCTGAAGGGAGTGAGTGGCCTCGATATCCGCGTTGCGGATATCGAAGCTGTGCCCTGGCCTTTTGCGCCGGAGGAATTCGACGGCGTGGTCGTGGCGAACTATCTGCATCGACCGCTCTTTCCGGATCTGGTGGGCGCGCTGCGTTCCGGGGGCGTGCTGATCTACGAAACTTTCGCCGTCGGCAACGAGCGCTACGGCCGGCCGAGCAATCCGGCGTTCCTTTTGCATCCCGGAGAGTTGCTCCAGTGCCTGGAACCTCTGGCCGTGATTGCGTTCGAAGAGGGACTGGTTTCCGCGCCGAAGCGGGCGGTGATCCAGCGTGTCTGCGCAGTGCGGGGCGACACCGGAGCCGCGGCGATCGATTCCCTTCCCGCGCCCCCGGCTAGGTGATTGGGCTAGAATGATGCGCGTTGACATGAAAGGGCGAAACGATATGTTCTCCGGGTCTATCGTAGCCATCGTGACACCCATGCAGGACGACGGCCGGATCGATTTTGCGCGATTCAAGGCGCTGATCGATTTCCACGTCTCCCAGGGCACCGACGGTATCGTGGTGGTCGGAACCACCGGTGAATCGCCGACGGTCGATTTCGACGAGCACAAGGAGTTGATTCGCGTCGCAGTCGAGCACGCGCGGGGCCGCATTCCCATTATTGCGGGCACCGGCGCCAATTCCACGGCCGAAGCGATCGAGCTGACGGAATCGGCGAAGAAAGCGCGGGCGGACGCCTGCCTCTCGGTCGTGCCGTACTACAACAAGCCGACTCAGGAAGGCTTGTATCGCCACTTCCGTACGATCGCGGAAGCGGTGGACATTCCGCAGATTGTGTACAACGTGCCCGGACGCACCGTCGCCGATCTCGCCAATGAAACCGCGCTGCGTCTTGCCCAGGTTCCCAACATCGTCGGCATCAAGGACGCGACCGCCAACATCGAGCGCGGCTCGGACCTGCTGAACCGGGCGCCGAAAGGCTTCGCGGTCTATAGCGGCGACGACGGCTCGGGGCTCGCGCTCATGCTCCTCGGCGGCAAGGGCATCATTTCGGTGACGGCAAACGTTGCGCCGCGGCCGATGCACGAGCTGTGCGCCGCCGCGCTCGCCGGAGACCTGAGGAGAGCGCG
>DATDGA010000347.1:0-4283 GCA_036522335.1 Burkholderiales bacterium | reverse complement strand
GCTACTTCCATTCGAAGGATTTCATCCAGGCGATGGGACGCGCCTGGGAGCGCGAGCAGTCTCCGGCGGCGAAGGACGCGATCGCCCAGATCCTCGCCAATTCGCGCCTGTGCGCCGAAGGCCACCGGCCGATCTGCCAGGACACCGGCATCGTCAACGTGTTCCTGAAGATCGGCATGGACGTGCGCTGGGAAGGCTTCGCCGGTTCCTCATTTCCGTCTGTGACCGACGCAGTGAACGAAGCCGTGCGCCGCGCCTACCTGCATCCCGACAACACGCTGCGCGCCTCCATCGTCACCGACCCGCTTTTTTCCCGCAAGAACACCAAGGACAACACGCCCGCGGTCATCCACATGGAGGTCGTGCCCGGAAACAGCGTGGACGTGACGGTCGCCGCGAAAGGCGGCGGCTCGGAGAACAAATCCAAATTCGCGATGCTCGACCCTTCCGATTCCGTGGTGGACTGGGTACTCGAAACCGTGCCTACCATGGGCGCGGGTTGGTGCCCGCCGGGAATGCTGGGCATAGGCGTCGGCGGCACCGCCGAAAAGGCGATGCTCCTCGCCAAGGAATCGCTGATGGACCCCCTGGACATGTACGAGCTGCTCGCGCGCGGACCGAAGACCAAGATAGAGGAGCTGCGCGTCGAGCTGTATACAAAAGTGAATGCGCTCGGCATCGGCGCCCAGGGCCTGGGCGGCCTGTCGACCGTGCTCGACGTCAAGATCAAGGACTACCCCGCGCACGCCACGTCCAAGCCGATCGCGATGATCCCCAACTGCGCAGCGACGCGCCACGCCCACTTCGTGCTCGACGGCTCCGGCCCCGCCGAGCTCGAGCCGCCTTCGCTGGCCGACTGGCCCAAGGTCGCCTGGACGCCTTCGGCGAGCGCGCGGCGCGTCGATCTCGATACGCTCACGCGCCAGGAGGTGAAAACCTGGAAGCCCGGCGAAACGCTGCTCCTCACGGGGCGGATGCTCACCGGCCGCGACGCCGCGCACAAGCGCATCGCCGACATGCTCGCGAAAAACGAGAAGCTTCCGATGGACTTCAGGAACCGCGTCATCTACTACGTCGGCCCGGTCGATCCGGTGCGCGACGAGGTGGTCGGCCCGGCCGGCCCGACCACGGCGACGCGCATGGACAAGTTCACCGAGATGATGCTGGCGGAGACGGGCCTGCTCGCCATGATCGGCAAGGCCGAGCGCGGTCCGATCGCGATCGAAGGAATCAAGAAACACGGCGCGGCGTATCTGATGGCGGTCGGCGGCGCGGCCTACCTCGTCTCCAAGGCGATACGCAAGTCGCGTGTCCTCGCCTTCGGCGACCTCGGCATGGAAGCGATCTACGAATTCGAGGTGAAGGACATGCCGGTCACGGTCGCCGTCGATGCGAAAGGCACCTCCGTGCACCAGACCGGCCCGCGTGAATGGGAAAGGCGCATCAAGGAATTCAAGATTCCGGTCGCGGTCGCTTGAGGTCTTCCGGAGCCGAGCAGGATTCCGATCGCAGTCGCGTGACATTCCACTTTTGACCCCTCTTCCCCGCTGGCTGGGCATCGCGCTGCTGCTCGTCATCGCGACGGTGTTCAGCAACAACCACGTCGCCGCACGCATCGCCTTCGACCACGGCACCAGCGTCGTCACCGCGGTCGCTTTCCGTTCCGGGGGCACGGCGCTTGTGCTGATCGCCTTCCTTGTTGCGCTGCGCATCCCGTTCCGGATGCCGGCGCCGACCTTCGGGCGCGTGCTGGCCATCGGCGTGGTGCTCTCGGTGCAGAGCTGGTGCCTGTACTCGGCGATCGCCCGGATCCCGGCTGCGCTAGCGCTCCTCGCCTTCAACACCTATCCCATGCTGTACGCCGTCCTGGCCGCGGCGACCGGGATGGAGCGCCTCGGCCGCCCTGCGCTGGTCGCGATGCCGGTCGCGCTTTTCGGGCTCGCGCTCGCCCTCGACGTCATCGGCGGACTCGACAAACTCGCCGCCCGCTGGACCGAGATCGGCGTCGGCATCAGCTTCTCCGTCGCGGCTTCGCTGTGCTTCGCGATCGTGCTCTTCGTGAGCGCGCGCTGGCTGCACGGCGTCGACGGCCGGGTGCGCAGTTGCGTGATCAACGCCGTCGTCGCCGTTCTCGTGACGGGCGCCGGCGCCCTGACCGGGACGCTCGCTTTTCCCGCCGACGCGACCGGCTGGGAGGGGCTCGCGCTCCTCACGCTTTTCTACGGTTCGGCGATCACGGCGCTGTTCATGGTGCAGCCGCGCCTCCGGGCGGCGAGCGACACGGCGGCGCTCAACTTCGAGCCGATCGCGGTGCTATTCTCGGGCTGGCTCATCCTGGACCAGACCGTCGGGCCGCTGCAGGTCGTCGGCGCGCTCACCGTCATCGGCGCGGTCGTCGCGCTCGGATTAGCTAAGCGTTAGAATCTTCACCGGAGATCTCATGGCAAAAATCATCGGCGGCATCGGCACCTCGCACGTCCCCACCATCGGCGGCGCTTACGATCGCAAGAAACAGGACGACCCGGACTGGGCGCCGCTTTTCAGCGGCTACGCACCGGTCAGGTCCTGGCTCGCGGAAAAGCGGCCGGACGTCCTGGTGTTCTTCTACAACGATCACGCGAGCACTTTCTTCTTCGATCACTATCCGACTTTCGCGCTCGGCGTGAGCGAGGAATATCCGATCGCCGACGAAGGCCTGGGCCCTCGCGCCGTGCCGCCACTCCAGGGCCACGCCGGCCTCGCGCGCCACATGGCGGACTCGCTGGTGAACGACGAGTTCGATATCTCCGTCTTCCAGGACCTGCCGATCGACCACGGCGTGCACTCGCCGCTCACCATGTTCTGGCCGCCTTCGCCCGGCTGGCCCGGGAAGATCGTGCCGATCGAGATCAACGTCCTCCAGCACCCGATCCCGACGCCGTTGCGCTGCTGGAAGCTCGGCCAGGCGGTGCGCCGCGCCGTGCTCTCCTACCCCGAGGACCTGGAGGTCGTCATCGTCGGCACCGGCGGCCTCTCGCACCAGATGAACGGCGAGCGCGCCGGATTCAACAACGAGAAATGGGACCTGAAGTTCCTCAACTTGATCGCCGACGACCCGAAGAAACTCACCGCGATGCGCCACGCCGACTACATCCGCCTCGGCGGCACCGAGGGCGCCGAGGAAATCATGTGGCTCGCGATGCGCGGCGCGCTTTCTCCCCGCGTGAAGAAGATCCACCAGAACTACTACCTGCCCATGACCACCGCGATGGCGGTTGCGGTATTCGAGGAGCCGGAAGCGAAGCCGGCGTCGAAGAAAGTGCGTTCCTCACGCAAGGCACGCCGAAACGGCGCGCGCATTGCGGCCTGAGCATGTCATCCCGAGTCCTTCGCTCCCGCTCAGGATAAACTCCGCGAGTGATCTCCACCCTGAACCCGCAGCTCAAAGGCACCGAGAAACTCGAAGGCACCTACGTCTTCGACCTCGCGACCAGCGCCAAATCCCTGCGCCTCAATCGTTTCCTCCACGGCTTCACCGTCGCCGCCAACCGCACCCTCTTCAAAGACGACCCGGAAGCGGCCTTCGACCGCGCCGACCTGAGCGACGAAGAACGCCGCATGGTGCGCGACATCGACTGGGCCGCGCTCATCCGCTACGGCGCGAGCTTCTTCTGCCTCGAGAAACTCGCGCGCGTCAAAGGCGTTTCCAACCCGGAAATGGTCGCGGGCTTCCGCGGAGAAACGCTGGAAGAGTTTCTCAAAACCCGAAGAGTTCCTGGGGCCCGCTAGACTTCGAGCGCCAGGGAGCGCCGCGCCTCTCGTCTATCGGTCCCGGCAGACAAACCAGTACCCGTGCGGGGTTTCACCTCTTGAGAAATCAGACACTTGACCTCCCGCACGCAACCTATCACGACTCGTTATTCATACAGCGCGACAGATAGTCATGATTTTGCGGTGCATTTCTGAGAAGCGTAAACTGACACGCCGAATTAGCACGTTTTTCGGAAGATGATTGAACGTTAGAACGCTCCAAGTGCGCACGTACATGACCGCCCGAGCAGCCTTTGCTGCGTCGGTACTGGCGTTGGTAGCGTGCGACGACGCCGCAAACTATCGCGGCGATGGCAAGCTCATCGACAATGGCCTGTTTGCCGCAACCGACCGCTACGTCTTGGAGCTCGCGCCAGCCCGCCTGGAAACCGCAGGCTCTACCTCCTATCAGATCGAAAACCTACCCGGCCGAGAGTTCGTTCTTGGCATCAAACTCACGCGCTCATCGAAGGCCGCCGCATCGTTGGACGGGC
>DATDGA010000346.1:0-1503 GCA_036522335.1 Burkholderiales bacterium | reverse complement strand
AGGGTGCGTCCAGGGGAGATGCGATTCGTCGGCCTATCGCGCGATGATAAGGCGCTGCCCAAGGTTGCTAGAGAGAAAGATGGCTGGCAGCCGCTCCTGAAGAAGTGGAAGAACGAGGCCGAGTCGCTCGGCGCCTCGTTCGCGCGCGGCGAAGCGGGCGTCGACCCGAAGAAAGATCTGATGACCTGCCGCTACTGCGGCCTCGAGACGCTCTGCCGCGTCTACGAGAAGATCAACGTGCTGGCGGAAGAGGAATTCGAAGAGTGAAGGACGCCGCCGCCCGGGAAACCGCGCTCGGCGTAAAGCGCTCCTTCATCGTCCAGGCGCCTGCCGGCTCCGGGAAGACCGAGCTGCTGGTGCGCCGCTTTCTGAAATTGCTGGAGGTCGTCAAAAAGCCCGAGGAGGTTCTCGCCATCACCTTCACCAAGAAGGCCGCGGCCGAGATGCGCAAGCGCGTCCTCGAGCGCCTGCCGAACTCAGGCGAGATCGCGCATCGCCTGCGCATCCAGACCATCGACGCGTTCTGCACCGCGCTCACGCGGCAGGTGCCGGTGCTGGCGCGCTTCGGCGCGCAGCCCGAGATCGTCGAAGACGCGAAGCCCCTCTACAAGGAAGCCGCGGCGCGCGTGTTCGAGGAATTCAATCCCGCGACCGAGCGGCTGCTCGCGCACCTCGACAACAACATCCCGCTCGCCACCGAGCAGCTCGCCAAGATGCTCGAGAGCCGCGATCGCTGGCTGCGCAAGACCGGCGCGGTGCCGACGCGGCAGGAGTTGGAAGCCACTCTCGTCACCGAACGAACGCGTCTCCTGAAGCGCGCCCAGGCGCTCTATCCCAAGGCTTCGGAGGCGCTCGCTCGCGGCACCCTGACGCAGAAGGGCGAGTGGACCAAACGCTCTCCGCCGCCGCCCGAGCTCGTCCGCATCGCCGGCCTGCGCGAGGCGCTCTGGGCCGTCTACAACATGCCGCCGGAGCGATACGAGGACCGGCAGTGGGAAGCCCTGGAGGCGATCCTCGCGCTGCTCAAGCCCGCCGTCGCGCACCTCAAGGTGCTGTTCGGCGAGCGCGGCCAGGCCGACTTCACCGAGTTCGCGCACGGCGCGCTCGAGGCGCTCGGCTCGGTCGACGACCCGAGCGACCTGCTGCTCTCGCTCGACCAGAAGATCTCTCACGTCCTGGTCGACGAGTTCCAGGACACCTCGCTCTCGCAATTCGAGCTCCTCACCAAGCTGACTTCCGGCTGGCAGGAGGGCGACGGCCGCACGCTGTTCCTCGTCGGCGACCCGATGCAGTCGATTTATCGCTTCCGCGAAGCCGAAGTGTCGCTCTTCTTGCAGGCCAAGCACTCCGGGCTCGGGTCGGTGACGCTCGAGCCGATCGAGCCGATCTCTGGACTGCCTATTGCGCCTGCGTCGATCTCCTCGTCCAATTTCGCGAGATCCACATTGGCTATGCCGACAGCTACATTCACCGCCAGCATCAAGCCCATGCCAGCAACCCCAC
>DATDGA010000345.1:0-19297 GCA_036522335.1 Burkholderiales bacterium | reverse complement strand
GTCCGGCTGCCGTCGTCCCAAGCGCCGACGGCAAAGGAGGACGAGCCGACGATGCAGGGGAGGCTCGCCCATTGCGAGGGCGCGAGCGCCGCCTCTCGCCGCAGGTCCCCGGCCACCGAGCGCGCGATGGCTTCGGCGCGTCTCCCCCAGTTTTCTTCGGCGACCGGAATGGTGAAATACGGCCAGGCTCCGCCGATCTTCGTGTTTCGCGCAGGCGCCGCGGGCGCACCGGCGAGCCGTTCGACGGCCGAGGCGAGATCCGTTCCGAGCGCGCTTGCGAGCGCGGTCGCGCGCACGAAAGCCCCGCTCATGCGCGTCTTTGCAGCAGGTGATCCGCGAGATTGCCGACGCAGGCGAGGATGCGCCGCGTCTCCTTGCTGTCGGTGAGGCGCACCCCGTAGCGCTTCTGCAGTGCCATCGACACCTGCAGCGCGTCGAGCGAGTCGAGCGCGAGCCGCGTTCCCGTGCCAAAAATCGGCTCCTCAGGCGCGAGAGGCGGCGAGGCGAGCGTCTTCTCGGTCGCCTCGAGGACGAGCGCCGTCAACTCCACGATCAGTGCGTCGCGTGGCGTCATCGTGCGGGAGTGAGGACGCGGCGGCGACGATGCACCCACAGCGCGGCAGCGAGCAGCACGCCCGCCAGCGCGAGCAGCTTCACGCAGGGCGCGGCGATATCGGCTGCGCCGCCATGCCGCAGGATCACCGCGAGGAATCCGTCGAGCGCCCAGGCCATGGGCGAGACGTCGGCCAGGTGCTGCATGGCCTCCGGCATCACGAAGCGCGGCACCATGATGCCGCCGATGGCCGCGGCGAGAATGTTGCCGACGCCGCCGATCACGGTCGCCTGCTCCAGCGTGCGCGCGCACACCGCGACGAGCAGCCCCCAGCCGATCGCGGCGAGGCTCGTGCTGGCGACGACCGCCGCGAGCAGGTCCCAGCGCTCGGGCAGCGCGAGCGTCTCGCCGCCGAACAAGGGCACGAGAGTCCGGCCGGCGAGCAGCATCAGCGCAGCCTGCACGAGATTGATGGCGAACTACGGTCCCACCTTGCCGAGGAGCAGCATCGAAAACGGGACCCGCAGGCTCACCAGGCGCGCGAGCGTGCCATCGCGCCGCTCGACGATGAAGAGCGAGGAGATCGGCATGACGACGAAAAACATCCCGAAGATGAGCCACGCCGGCACGTTCTGTTGCACCGAGGACGGCCGTCCGCCGCCGCCGATCGTTTCGACGTTCAAGGTCGCTGCGCGTTTCAGGTCGAAGGCGTCCGGATCGGCGGTGATTCCGGCCCGGCTCATCATCCCCGATATGCGCAGCGCAAGGGCCGCGCCGAGGACGCGCTGCCGGAAGGCGAGGAGTTGCGTCGGCGGCAGGGCGGGATCGGCAAGGAGCGTGAGCCCGGGAGGAGTGCTTTTCCCGTCAAGCGGTGCGGCCAGGGCGCGCTCGAAATCGCGCGGCACCACGAGAACGAGCTTGTACTTTGCGAGGCGCAGTCCGTTTCGAGCTTCCGCTTCGCTTTCAGGTCCGGGCACGACGCGAAAACCCTCGCCCGCAAGATTTCTCGCGAGCCGGTCGGCGAGCGCAGCATCGGCGGCGATCACGGCGAACTCGGTCGCGCGGGCAGGGGCGCCATTGAACGCGTCGCTCAGCGCGAGCGACATCACCACGATGAACGCCGCCGGCATCAGGAACAGCACCGCGAGCCCGTGAACGTCGCGCGACAGCGCGAGGCATTCCTTTTCCCACAAGGCGAGCAGACGGCGTATCACGGATGCGGCTCTTTCCTAGTCCCTCAGCGTCCCGCGGGTGAGCCGCATGAAAAGCTGTTCGAGGCCCGAGCCGTCCCGGGTCAACTCGGCGAGCGCGCCCGAAACCAGTACGCGCCCGCGGTCGATGATCGCCACGTGGTCGCAGATCGCCTCGACCTCCTCCATGTAGTGGCTGGTGTAGACGATCGTCCGGCCCGCTCCGGCGAGCGAGCGGATCGACTCCAGCAGAAACGCGCGCGACTGCGGGTCGACTCCCACGGTCGGCTCGTCGAGGAGCAGGATCGCAGGTTCTCCGAGCAGGCCGATCGCGAGATTCAAACGGCGCTTCAAGCCGCCCGAGAGCCGCCCCGCGCGGCGTGCAAGCACGCTCTCGATCCGCGCGAACGCAGCGGCGGCCTTCACGCGTTCCCTGAGCCGCGCCCCGGACATTCCCTGCACGCCACCGAAAAAGCGCAGGTTCTCCGCGCAGGTGAGCATCGGGTAGAACGCGTACTCCTGCGGGACGATGCCGAGGAAGCCCGGTCTGCCGCCGTGCAGAGCCGCCAGCGGTTCCTCATCTGCGGTGATGCGCCCCGTCGCCCCCTGAAGTTGGCCTGCGAGAATCGAAATCAGCGTGGTCTTGCCCGCGCCGTTGGGTCCGAGCAGGCCGAAGATCCCGCCCGCCGGGATGGCGAGCGTGATGTCCTCCAGCGCCGCGTCGCCGCCGCCGGGATAGCGAAACGACAAAGCCTCGACGTTCAGCGTGCCCATGCGCGCTGGGCGCGGTTCAGATTCTGGAAGAAGAGTTTTTCGTCGGCGGCCAGGGCGCGCAGGCGCTCTGCCAGTGCCGGCGTGGAGAGCGCGTCGCGGCCGCGGATCATGCGCGCGGCGGCGAGCGCGAACTCGCGCCAGCGGTCGCCGATCTCGACCAGGCGCGACGCGAGCCCTTCCAGCGCCGTGTAACCGGTCCTGGCCGCCAGCTCCTGCAGGAATGCAGCGTACAGAAAACGGAAACCGCCGCCTCCGGTCCCGATCTCCTCCTGCATGCGCACGATGTTGCCGATGTAGAGGCGCGCCGATTCGCCGCCGTCTGCAAGCGGCAGGCGCTCGACGCGGTTCGCGAGCATCCTCATTCCTCGCACGCCGACCAGGGGAAAGGGCGCGAGCATGATGCGCGCCGTGCGGGCGAGGGCCCGCCGCCCGAGACGCGCCCAGTCGGGCGCAACCGGGGGCGCGGCAACGTAGTAGAGCAGCCCCTTGGGCGCGAGTGCTCCCTTGGCGAAACGCGCCTTTTCCAGATCCGCCCGCGCGCAACGCACCGTCGTTTCTCCCACCGGGTCGCTGATGAGATATTCGCCGCCCTCCCGCCCGTAGACCAGCAGGTTGTGCCCGTTGAAATGAAACCGCAGATCGGGCGGGAAATAAGGGAGCCAGAACACCGAGGTCTGCAGCCCGACCAATGTCCCGGAGGCTAGCAGCACATCGAGCCGTTCCATGCCGGCCGAGCGCGAGCGGAAGGTCTCGAAACGCATGTCCAGGCCCAGGCTGCGCGCAAGGCCACGGATGATGGCGCGCGGCGGCATGCGATAGGCCACGAGCGGCAGGCCGTTGATGCGGATGAACGGAAGGTAAGCAAACGACAAGGCCGATGCCAGCCCGAAAGCCATCGCTTCCGAAATCGGCAGGCCGTTATGGCTGAGGAGCGAAGACATCACGCCCGATTCGCAGTGCGACGCGTGCGCGTGCACGAAGGTTTCCGGCATCGTTACTCCGTCTTGCCCAGGGCCTCGACGGAGATGCCGAGGGCCTCGGCGTAACGCAGTCGCAGCGCGAGCGTCAGGCGAGCGAAACCCTTCGGCTTGAGATGGCGCCGCACGCGCCAGCGCCACAGGCCGGTCGTCTGCGACAGCAGCTCGACGTCCATGCGCGCGCGGTACATGTGGTATTCGAGCGGCGAGGTTTCGCCAGCGAGCGCCCGTGCACGCGCCCCGATTGCGCGCTTCTCCAGATCCTCGACGGCCTGTCGCGTGACGATCTCCTCGACCTCCCAGCCTCGCGAGGGAACGAGCCGCAACTTTCCGTCGTCGGCGATCGCGTAGACGGCTTTGAGATGACCCGCGAGGCTGCGGTTGCCCTCCTGGGGGACTTCGCGCTCACGCATGTTCGGTGACGGTGAGGTAGATGAAACCGCTCGAGAAGCGTCCGCTCTCCGGCACCCAGCACAGGAGGTGTTGCCCGTCCCGCAAACGACCGCTTCGCAGCAATTCGTCGAGCATGATGTACATCGAGGCCGATCCGACGTTACCGACCGATTCGAGATTGGTGAACCAGCGTTCCTGGGGAATCGGCAACCCTGCGTGCGCAAGCCCCGCGACGACAGGGGCGCGGAAGTATTCCGACGAATAATGGGGCAGGAACCAGTCGACATCTCCAAGCGAAAGCCCCCGGCGCGTCATGACACGCGCGAGCGGCTTGGACAAGGTGTATTCGATGACCTGGTCGTTCAGCAGCTTGACGTCCTGCTTCAGGGTAAACAGCGATCTTGCCTCGCGTTGGCACGCCGAGTAGCTCTGCCAGCCGCGCAGCGTCCCGTTCGCCTGCTTTTCCGCGCCGACGTACATGCATACGGGCAGCTCGTGCGCGTACGAGAATATGTCTATCCATTCGACGCGCAGATTCAGCCCGGGACGCGGTGCGGGTTCGATCAGCAGGGCGCCGGCGCCGTCGGACAGCATCCAGCGCAGGAAATCCTTTTCGAACGCGAGCACGGAATGCGCCTCCAGCACGTCCGCGCCGTTGGCCGGCTCGGCGTCGTAATTCTGCGCGAGCAAACCGAGCGAGGCGGTTTCCGATCCGGTCACGACGGCGTTGCGCGCGCTGCCCGATATCACCGACATCCAGCCGTACTTGAGCGCGGTGGCGCCCGAGACGCACACGCCCGCGGTCGCCACCACCTCGCACACCGGCACGCCGAGCTCGCCGTGGACCATGACCGCATGGTTGGGCAGCAGCTGATCGGGGTTGGAAGTTCCGCACGCGAGGCACGCTATATCATCGAGGGCGAAGCCGTTTCCGCCCAAGCCCTTGATGGCCGCGGCGGTGAGGCTTGCATTGGTGTGAGTCGGTTTCCCGGTGGCCGGATCGATCACGTAGTAGCGGCGCCGGATGCCGTTGCTGCGCTGGACGATGCGGCGTGCGCGCGACGGACGCTCGCCGACCTGCCCCAGGATCGCTTCGACCTGGTCGTTCTCGACCGGGGCATTCGGCAGGTACACCGAGCTGCGCGTGATGTAGGCGGTGGGTCTATCCATTCCCGATTCCATGGTCGATACCGGCTCTCCCGATTCCCGTCAGTGTCCCGAAGGAAGCTCGTAGTAGGTCTGCAGCGACTGCAGGCGCCGCGCGAACAGGGGCCGGGCGAGCCGCTGCAGCAGCAGACTCAAGGGAACGACGGCGACGATCATCGCGACAAGATATGCGCAAAACAAGGCAAGCAAGGGCACACGCCAAGGCGAGCCCGCAGGGCCGCCGAGGCGAATCAGCCGGGACCACACGTAGAAAGCGCGCTGCGCCGCGCGTTCGCTGAAAATCAATTGCGGATCGACGCGCGCGGCGCCCAGTCCGGCGAGCAAAGGCGCGTCCTGGCTCTCGCGGCCGGCGCGCAGCGCCGCGACCAGCGCCAGGCCGAAGCGATCGGCGCCGGCGATCTCTCCTTCAGCGACGCCCGCCGCGGGCAAACCCCAGAAGGCATTGCGCCGCCCGGTCAAGAGCCAGCGCGGGGTCGTAACGAAGGTCGCGAGCGTCCCGCCCTGGTCGGTGAACGCCACGTTGTCGAGCAAGCGCCCGCCTGCTTCCTGGATCAATCGCTTGACCTTCTCCTGGGCGAGCAGCCACATATTGCGGCAAGCGATCACGGTGACGACTGGCCGGCCGTGCAGGAGCCGCTTGCCGGATTCGCTCTTCAGAAACGCGGTGATCGGGCCCGAGGGCGCGAGGTACCACACCTGATAGGCCAGCACGACGAGGTCGAAACGTTCGTCGGCGCGCACCGCCAAAGGCTCGAGCGCCGGCGGATCGAGCAGCACCGTCTCCGGCATCGCGTCCAGAAAGCTCCACAACGACCAGGGGAAGGGATACGGCCGCCGGGGATGCAGCGTTTCCTCCACGAGCTCCATATCGCCAGCTTCCGCCAGCGGCGACACCAGCCGGCGCGCGACGCGGGCGAGCTGCCCGGTCTGCGAAAAATGCACTACCAAGACCCGTTTCATGCCCCCTCAAGGCGCGTGCGTCGAATGCGGCCCATCTGTTGCGAACCTCCCCCGAAGAATAACCCGCGGGGCGCCGGGTGTCATCGGATTTTCCCCGAAGCGATCGGACTTTGCCCGTTTCAAGTCGGCGCTGGACCGGGCTGCGGCGGCAACGCGCTCTTGCGTCGCCGGCGCCGGCGGCGCCGGTGGTCGCCGGGCTGCGGCGCCATGAGCATTGCCTGGCGCTCGGTCTCTCCTGCCTGCTGAAATCTCTCCCACCATTGCGCGAGTTCCTCGGGCGCCTCGCCGCTCGCGCTCCTCAGCACCAGGAAGTCGAATCCCGCCCGGAATCGCTCGTGCGCGAGGAGGGCGAAGGGACGGCGGCCGCTCCTCTGATCGAGGCGCGGCTGCAGCGCCCAGATCTCCTTCATGACCGCGGTAAAGCGGCGCGGGATCGCGAGCTTGTCGGTCTGGATTTCGAGCACGGCATCCATCGCCTCGAACAACGCCGGGATCGGTTTCAGTCCCTGCTGTTGCGCCTTCTTCCACGCGGCGAGCACTTCGTGCCACAGCAGCGCCGCGAACAAAAAGGCTGGCGACACGGATTTGCCCGAGAGCACGCGCGCGTCGGTCTGCTCGAGCGCGAGCCGGACGAAGCGCTCGCCCATCGGCTGCTCGAAAATGACGTCGAGCAGCGGCAGAAGACCGTGGTGCAGACCGTCGCTGCGGAGCTGGCGCAGACCCGTCGCCGCGTGTCCGGAAAGCAGCAGCTTCTGCATTTCCTCATAGACCCGGGACGGAGGGACGTTCCCCAGCAGGTGAGCCAGCTCGCGTATGGGTTTTCGCGTGCGCTCGTCGATGGAGAATCCGGCCTTTGCGGCAAAGCGCACGGCGCGCAGCATCCGCAAAGGGTCCTCCCGGTAGCGTGCGCGCGCGTCGCCGATGATGCGCACGGCCTTCCGCTGCAGGTCTCTCAGGCCGTGGTGGTAGTCGAGAATGGTCTCGCTCGCCGGATCGTAGTACAGGGCGTTGATCGTGAAGTCGCGCCGGATGGCGTCGTCCTCGCGCGTGCCGTAGATGTTGTCGCGAAGCACGCGACCGTGCTCGTCGGTCTCCGACGCGGTACGCGAGCGGAACGTGGAGACCTCCACGGTCTCGTCGCCGAACATCACGTGCACGAGCTTGAAGCGCCGGCCGATCAAGCGCGAGCGCCGGAAAACCTTGTGCACCTCCTCGGGGTACGCGTCGGTTGCGACGTCGAAGTCCTTCGGCTTCAAGCCGAGCAGAAGGTCGCGCACTGCGCCGCCGACGACATACGCCGAGTACCCTTGGCTCTGCAGTGCCTCGCAGACCCTGCGCGAGCCGTGGGAGATCGCCTCGCGGCCGATGCCGTGCTGGTCCTTGGTGACGGCCCTCTGTTCGGCGGCGTGGCCGAGCCGGAAAACGCGCCGGATGAATTTCTTGATCAAGAGGGAAGGAAACTCCTGGCGCCGGCGGCTTGCAGCCGGCACTGGTAAAGCGCCTCGAGATTGGCTTGGGTGAGCATATCGCTTGAGCGCCCCAGGCGAGCGCGGCCCGCATCATACAGTAAAAGCGAAAAGGCGCAGTGCAGCGCGGCGTGCCCGGGCTCGTGCAGCGCCGCCAGCACGGTTTTTCCGTCCGCCGCGCACCCGGAAAGGATTTGCATCACCAGTGCCTGGTGGCGCAGGTCGAGGTGCTGGAGCGGCTCATCGAGCAGCAGGATCTCCGCGTCCTGCAGCAGGACCTGCGCGATGCGCGCCCGCTGGCGCTCCCCGCCGGAGAGCGTGCGATAGTCCTGAGCTGCACGATGGGAGAGATCGACCTCGGCGAGACGGCCGTGCGCGGCCGCGGCACCTTCCTCGTCCCGACCCCAGGCGCTCTTCGAGCGCGGATAGCGGCCGAGCATCACGTAGTCGAACGTGCTGCCCCAGAAATCGGCTTCCTCGTCCTGGAGCAGCACCGCGATCTGCCGGGCGAGCTCGCGCCGGGGGTAAGTACCGAGCGGGGCGCCGGCTAGCGCGATGGTGCCGGCTTGCGGCGAACGCAGGCCGGCGAGAGCGAGGATGAGGCTCGTCTTGCCCGAGCCGTTGGGTCCGAGCAGGGCCCAGTTCTCGCCCGGGGCGAGAGAGAGGTCGAGCGCGCGAACGAGCTCGCGCCCGCCCGCTGAAATCGCCAATCCCTCCGCTTTCAGCATCAGCGCAATCTCGCGAGGAGGAACAGCAGCACGGGCACCCCGATCATCGCGGTGACCACGCCGACCGGCAGTTCGGCGGGCGCCGCCACCGTGCGGGCGAGCGCATCGGCGAGCGCGAGCAGGCTTCCCCCCAGGCAGGCGGCGAGCGGCAGCAGGAGCGCATGGCGGTGGACGCCGGCGAGCCGCAGCAGGTGCGGCACCACGAGGCCCACGAATCCGATCGAGCCCCCGAGAAGGACCGCGGCGACGGTGGCGAGCGTTGCGCAGCCGAAGGCGACCGCCTGGAGCCGCTTCACCGCAATGCCGAGCGAGCGCGCCTTGTCTTCGCCGAGAATCACCGCGTCGAGCGCGGCCGATTGCGAAAAGGCGAGGGCGGCGCACGCCGCGAGCACGACCAGAGCGGCGGTCGGGTCGCCCGCGGGCGAAAGGTCGCCGAGCAGCCAGAAGAGCATGCCCTGCACCTGCAGCGAGGGCGCGAGCGAGAGCATCAAGCCGACCAGTGCTCCGAATCCCGAGGCGAGTGCGACACCGGTGAGGAGCACCCGGTAAGGATTCCATCCGGAGCGTCCCTGGGAGAACCCGAAGACTGCGCCCGCCGCGATCGAGGCGCCGGCGAGTGCTGCGAGATCGAGGCCGGCCGCGCCGACTCCGAGAAGCAACGCCGCCAGCGCGCCGGCCGCGGCCCCGCCGGAGACGCCCAGAATGGTTGGATCGGCCAGAGGGTTGCGCAGCAGCACCTGAAGCAGCGCGCCTGCGAGCGCGAGAAGCCCCCCGCAGGCGAACGCGGCAAGCGCCCTAGGCGCACGCACGCCCCAGACGATTTCCCGGGCGATCTCATCGCCTCGACCGAGGAGGGCGTCGGCGAGCTGCGCCGCGCCGAGATCGACGCTGCCGAAAGCGATCGCGAGCGCAAGGCTCGCCGGAACGAGCGCAACGACAAGCACGGGGACGGGCTTCATTGAAGACTCATGATCTGCCAGCCGCGCTCGGCCGCCACCTGGCGCAGGACGTCATCGGGGTCCACCGCGACCGGGTGCGTCACGCGCTCGAGCAGCGGCAGATCGTTCTGCGAGTCGCTGTAGAACCAGCTCGCGGAAAACGACGCGAGCGTCTGTCCCCGGCTCCCCAGCCATTCCGCGAGCCGCGTCACCTTGCCCTGGCGGAAGGAGGGCGTTCCGGAGGGCTTCCCCGTGAAACTCCCGTCGCGGAGCTCGAGCTCGGTCGCGAGCAGGTGATCGACCGCGAACTCGCGCGCGATCGGCGCGGTGATGAAAGCGTTGGTGGAAGTGACGATCGCGCAGAGGTCGCCGTGCCGGCGATGGCGCCGCACCAATTCCATGCCCTTCGCGCGGATCATGGGCTTTATCCTGGTCCGCATGAATTCGGCGTGCCACTCGTCGAGCGTCTCGCGCGGATGGCGCGCGAGCGGAGCGAGCTGGAAATCGAGAAACTCGTGTATGTCGAGGCGGCCCTCCTTGTACTGAAGGAAGAAATGGTCGTTCTTCGTCTCGTAGTCGGCGCGCGCGAGCACGCCGCGCTCGATCAGGAACTGCGCCCACTCGTAGTCGCTGTCCCCGGAGAGCAGCGTGTGGTCCAGGTCGAAAAGCGCGAGCTCCATCGGCCTAGAGTTCGCGCCGCGCTTCGCGCTCGCCGGCGAGGCGCAGCGCCTCTTTCAGCAGGGGGAGCGTGATCGCGCGCTTCGTCTGCAGCGAGTACCTGTCCATTGCGTCGAGTACTGCGATTTGCGCGCCCATGTCGCGGTCGAAGTGCGTGAGAAGGTAACGGATCAGTTCCGCGTCGAGGACGATGCCGCGTCCGGCCGCGCGCTCGCGCAGCGCCGCGGCCTTTTCCTCGTCGCTCAAGGGGTGAAGCTGCAACACGATTCCCGAGGCGAGGCGCGAGCGCAGATCGGGGCGCAGGGCGAGCCGCGCGGGCGGCACTTCGCCGCTTAACGCGAGCGCTCCGCCCGAGCCGCGCAAGCGGTTGCACAGGTCGAAAAGGGCGATCTGCCCCGCGCCATCGAGACGCGCGACGTCGTCCACCGCGGCGACTTCGAGCGCTTCCGCGCCCGTCCAGTCTGCGATCTGCGCGGGGAGATAGGCCGCGGTGCGCTTCGTGCCGGCCGCGGCGGCGAAGGCGCGCAGCAGATGGGTTTTGCCGCTGCCGCCCGGACCCCAGAGAAAGACGAAACGCTCGCCGCTTTCGAGCGCTTCCCGCAGGGCTTTGAGCGCCGAGCCGTTTTTCCCCGGGGAGAAATTCTCCAGCGTGGGCGGCGGCGCCGGCGCGAGCTCGAGCAGCAGCTGCTGCATCAGTCTTTGCAGAAAGCGCTGGCGAGGCGGGCTGGGGACATTTCGACTAAAATTCCGGGCGAATCGCGTAACTCTACTTGCAAGCTTACTCCTTGGCCAGCCGAACCCCTCTCACCTACCGCGATGCGGGAGTGGACATCGACGCCGGCGACGCGCTGGTCGAGGCGATCAAGCCCTTCGCAAAGAAAACCCTGCGCCCCGAAGTACTTGCGGGCATCGGCGGCTTCGGCGCTCTTTTCGAGATCTCGAGAAAGTTCCGCGAGCCGGTGCTGGTGTCGGGCACCGACGGCGTCGGCACGAAGCTCAAACTCGCGTTCCAGCTCGGGGTGCACGACACGGTGGGCGTCGACCTCGTGGCGATGAGCGTCAACGACATTCTGGTGCAGGGGGCGGAGCCGCTGTTCTTTCTCGACTACTTCGCCTGCGGCAGGCTGGACGTCGCGACTGCGACCGACGTCGTCAAGGGCGTCGCGCGCGGCTGCGAGCTTGCCGGCTGCGCGCTCATCGGCGGAGAAACGGCGGAGATGCCCGGAATGTACGCTGAGGGCGAATACGATCTCGCCGGGTTCGCGGTCGGCGTCGTCGAAAAGAGCGCGATCGTCGACGGCCGCGATATCGTGCCCGGCGACGCGGTGCTCGGCCTCGCATCGAGCGGCGCGCATTCCAACGGCTACTCGCTCGTTCGAAAGATCCTCGAGCGGACGAAGCCGGATCTTCGTGCGGATTTTCACGGGAGGAGCCTGGGGGCAGCGCTGCTCGAGCCGACGCGAATCTACGTGAAGCCGATGCTCGCCTTGATGCGGCAGCTCAAGGTCAAAGGCATGGCGCACATCACCGGCGGAGGGCTCGTGGAGAACCTGCCGCGCACGCTGCCCGAAAACGTGAAGGCGGTCGTCGCCCGGTCCTCCTGGCCCATTCCGGCCTTGTTTCAATGGTTGCAGCGCGAGGGCGGAGTTGCCGACGCCGAAATGCACCGGGTATTCAACTGCGGCATCGGCCTAGCGATCGTGGTGGAGGCGGGCGATGCCGAGGCTGCGATGCGCGCGCTCTCAAGCGCGGGCGAAACGGTATTCCGGATCGGACGCATCGAGGCGCGCGGCGCCGCCGAGTCGCAGGTCTCGATTGCCTGAACTGCGTCGCTCCGGCCTTCGGCCAGGGTAGCCCGACCGCTGCCGCGTCTCCAGTACGCCCTTCAGCGAATCTTCAGCTTTGCCGTGATAGCCTGATTCCACAGGTGCCCTGCACCCGGCGTACCCACGCCAGAAGGAGGAGCGTCCGAAATGCGCGAGCCGCCGCCGCCCGACCTCGAGCGCGTCTACGTTCTTACCTACAAGGGCGAGCAGCAGTTGAAGGGTGCCCCCACCGACTTGCCCGAAAGCGCGCTGCGGCTGCTCGTGCTGATCGACGGAAAGATTCCCCTCACGAAACTCGCGAAACATCTGCAGGGCGTTTCGCGAGCGGATTTTGAAAAAATTGCCTCCGGCCTGATCTTGGAAAATTACATCAAGCCGGCCGCACTGGAGCGGCCCGGTCAGGCCGCCGGCGAAGACAACTTCGGCGCGATCGACTTCTATTCCGGCGAGGAATCCAAGGCGGCTTCCGGCGAAGACCAGAAGGAACAGGATTTTGCGCGCTCGCTGGAAGAGGCACACAACGTCTCGGTCGCATTGAAGCGCCAGGGCTATTACGTGAACATCGCACGGCGGCCGGCGCAGAAAGCTCTGCCAATCCAGGGCGACGCCTATTCCGTGCTCGTCGTGGAAGACAATGCAAGCTTCGCGAGTATCACGCGCCAATTTCTTACCTTCGAAGGCTTCGTACCGCGGATGGCTGCCAACCGCGACGAGGTCGTGAACGAGCTGCGCAAGCCTCCCGTTCCAGACCTGATGCTGCTCGACATCGTGCTGCCCGACGCCGACGGCTTCGAAATCCTGACCCTGGTGAGGAAGCACGCCGCGCTCAACCGCCTGCCGGTCATCGTGCTTACCGGGAAAGCAACCCGGGAGGACGTGATGCACGGCCTCGCCCTCGGGGCCAACGGCTACGTCACCAAACCCTTCGAATTCGAGGCGCTCATCGCCAGCATCAGGTCGGTGCTCGGCCTGGACCTGGACGAGGACAAGCCTGAAAAATGACAGAAATGTAATCGAACGGTCAAAGGCGTCGGCGCGCTGGTACTTGTATAGGGGTTTCCGCGGCGGCGAAGGCCAGGACGAGCGCCAGGACGAGGGCGACTAGTCCTTTGATCGGGGTCATGAATTTCTCCTCGTCGGCACCTTTCACCATTGGAACGCCAAAGGATGCCCGGAGTTTTCGATTGCGGTCAAATTTGCGTCTTGCAGTTCGAAGCGGGTGGTAAAATTTTCGCGTCACGAGTGCCCCGCAAGCCGATGCAGAATCCCGCCTTCGTCCACCTTCGGCTCCACAGCGAGTTCTCCATCACAGACGGCATCGTCCGCATCGACGAAGCCGTCGAGCGCGCCGCCGCCGACGGCATGCCGGCTCTGGCGATCACCGATCTCGCCAACGTCTTCGGCATGGTCAAATTCTACAAAGCTGCGCGCGCCGCGGGTGTGAAGCCCATCATCGGCTGCGACGTCTGGATCGCCAATGAATCCGAGCGCGACAAGCCGCACCGGCTGCTGCTGCTCGCGCAATCGCGCAAGGGTTATCTCAGACTGTCGGAGTTGCTGACGCGCGCGTGGCTGGAGAACCAGCACCGTGGCCGCGCCGAACTGAACAAAAAGTGGTTCGCGGAAGGCACCGAAGGCCTGATCGCCCTGTCGGGCGCGATGCAGGGCGACGTTGGAGCGGCACTCCTCCAGGACCCCGTCCGGGCGGCGCAGCTCGCCGCGGACTGGGCGCGGCTATTCCCCGGCCGATACTATCTGGAGCTGCAGCGCGCGGGCGCCGCGCACGCCGAGACCTACATCGAGGCGGCGTTGCAGCTCGCAGGAAGCTGCTCGCTTCCGGTGGTCGCGACCCATCCGGTGCAATTTCTCAAACCCGAGGACTTCACCGCTCACGAGGCGCGGGTGTGCATCGCGGAAGGGCGGGTGCTCGGCGACCAGCGCCGCCCGCGGCAATTCACGCAAGGCAGTTATTTTCTGTCTCAGGCGGAGATGATGAAACTCTTTGCCGACCTACCCGAAGCGCTCGCCAACTCGGTCGAGATCGCGCGGCGCTGCAGCCTCGCGCTCGAGCTGGGGAAGAGCCGGCTGCCGAAGTTTCCCACGCCAGGCGGCGTGAGCCTCGAGGACTTTCTCGTGCAGATGGCCGGTCAGGGCCTGGAGCGGCGTCTTGCCGCGCTCTACCCGGACCTTGCGCTTCGCGCCAAGCAGGAGCCGCGCTACCTGGCGCGCCTGGAGCTCGAGACCAAGACCATCATCCAGATGGGCTTTGCCGGCTATTTCCTCATCGTCGCAGACTTCATCAACTGGGCGAAATCGAACGGAGTGCCGGTCGGCCCGGGGCGCGGCTCGGGGGCCGGGTCGCTGGTGGCGTACTCGCTCGGCATTACCGATCTCGATCCGCTGCGCTACGACCTGCTGTTCGAGCGCTTCCTCAATCCCGAGCGCGTGTCGATGCCGGACTTCGACATCGACTTCTGCGAGCGCGGCCGCGACCGCGTGATCGAGTACGTGAAGCAAAAGTACGGCGCGCAGTCGGTGTCGCAGATCGCCACCTTCGGCACCATGGCGGCGCGCGCGGTGGTGCGCGACGTCGGCCGGGTCATGGAGTGGAGCTACACGCGCACCGACGAATTGGCGAAGCTCATTCCCTTCCAGCCCGGCAAGCGGATCACGCTCAAGGACGCGCGCGAGATGGAGCCGCGCCTGGCCGAGCGAGAAAAGAACGAGGAGGAGACGCGCGAGCTCCTCGCGCTCGCCGGGCAGCTCGAGGGCCTCGCGCGCAACGTCGGCATGCACGCGGGAGGCGTCCTGATCGCGCCGGGCAAGCTCACCGACTTCTGCCCGCTCTACGCGGCGCAAGGCACCGAAAGCACGATTTCGCAATTCGACATGAAGGACGTCGAGCGCATCGGCCTGGTGAAATTCGACTTCCTGGGCCTGACCACACTCACCGTGCTCGACTGGACGGTTCAGGCTATCCGCGCGATGGGGACGCCGGAGTTCGCGCTCGAGAAGATCCCGCTCGACGATCCGGCCGCCTACGCGGTGTTCGCCAACGCAAATACCACGGCGATATTCCAGTTCGAATCGCGCGGAATGCGCGATCTCGTCAAACGCGCCCGTCCCGACCGCTTCGAAGACATCATCGCGCTCGTCGCGCTCTACCGCCCCGGTCCGATGGAGCTCATCCCCGAGTTCGTCGAGCGCAAGAACGGCAAGCGCGTCGAATATCTCGATCCTCGCCTGGAGCCCATCCTGAAACCGACCTACGGGATCATGGTGTACCAGGAGCAGGTGATGCAGATCGCACAGGTGATCGGGGGATATTCGCTGGGCGGCGCCGATCTCCTGCGGCGCGCGATGGGAAAGAAAGATGCAAAGGAAATGGCGCAGCAGCGCGACGTATTCGTCGCCGGCGCGGAGAAGAACCACTTGCCGCGCGCGAAAGCCATCCTGCTCTTCGACCTGATGGAAAAGTTCGCGGGCTACGGCTTCAACAAGTCGCACGCCGCCGCCTACGCGCTCATCGCCTACCAGACGGCCTACCTCAAGGCGCACCATCCCGCGGCCTTCATGGCGGCCAACCTGTCCGCGGTGATGGACGATACCGACAAGGTGCACCAGTTTCACGAGGACGCGCTCGCCAACGGCTTGCGCGTGCTTGCGCCCGATATCGATTCGGACGAGTACCGCTTCGTTCCGGTGGACGCGAAGACGATGCGCTACGGCCTGGGCGCGGTGAAGGGAACCGGCGAATCGGCGATCGCCGCGATCCTCGCAGCGCGCAAGGACGGTCCGTTCCGCGACCTCTTCGATTTCTGCGCGCGCGTGGACAAGCGTATCGTCAACCGCCGCACGGTCGAGGCGCTGGTGCGCGCCGGCGCATTCGACTGCCTGGATTCAAACGACCACATGCAGCGCGCGAGCCTGCTCGCCTCGGTGGGCATCGCGCTGGAGGCGGCCGAACAAGCCGAGCGCAACGCGAGGCAGGTGAGCCTCTTCGGCGAGGCGGGATCGCAGCAGAAACCCGCTCTGGTGTCCGCGCCCCGCTGGCCGGAGGCGCAGCGTCTGCGCGAAGAGAAGGCCGCGCTCGGCTTCTATCTCTCGGGACATCCGTTTACCGCGTACCGGGCCGAGATCGGGCAGTTCGTGCGCACCAACCTGCGCAGCCTCACGCCCTCCGCCGAGAGCGAAGGCGGAGTGCGCACGCAGCTGATCGCCGGCGTCGTGGAATCGGTGCGTTTCCAGAGGACCCAGCAGGGCCGCATGGTGGTAGTGAATCTCTCGGACGGCAGCGCCATGCAGGAGGTGACTGTATACAACGAGGTGTTCGACCAGTACCGCGAACTGGTGAAGGAGGACGCGGTCATCGTCATCGAAGCCAAGGTGAGGAACGTGCGCCGCTCCGTCGGCGAGGAAGGCGAAGTCGTATTCATGCGCATCGCCGCCGACCGGATCTACGACCTGGCCGGCGCGCGCAGCCGCTTCGCACGCGGCGTGCGGCTGTCGATGAACGGCGAGGCCTCGCAGGCGGGCGCGGCGGCGTCCGCGAAATTGAAAAGTCTGCTCGAGCCTTTTCGCAACGGCCCGTGCCCGGTCGCGGTGTGCTACAAGAACGGCGGCGCGAGCGTAGAGATGCAACTCGGCGACAACTGGCGGGTCAATCTGGACGACGCGCTGATGAAATCGCTGAACGAGTGGTTGAGGCCGGAGAATGTGGAGGTGTTGTATCCGTAGGGGGCGGAGCTGAAGGTCGCAGCTGCTCCGATTCATATCCAGATCTGCTGCATGCGCACTTCGCGGAAGCTGTAGCGCGCAATCTCCGGGATCCAGCGCCGCAGGATCGCGCGGAAATTCTTGCGATCAAATCCCAGTGCGTCAATGTAGACCATCGCGGTGCGAATAACCTCCATTTCGCTCAGGGTCCCTATATCTTGACCGACCGCGCTTTTGTACCATTCAGCGAGCGGCTGCTGCTCGAACGTAGGTGGGCCGACTTCGTTGGACTGCCGCTGCGACTCTCGCCGAAGCTCCTCGATGACGCGGGGCGCGGTGACGGGTGCGCCACTCAACATTGCAAACAACGCCAGGATCACGGCGTAGTGCTGGAGCGAGACCAGATCCTGCACATCACCTTCTTCCATGCCGGCACGCATCAAGCGGTATACGTCGAGGAAGCGTCGTACTCTGCGAGGAGATGAACCGACGGATTGATAGAGATCTTCGATCGCCTTCTGCTCCTCAGGATAGAGCGAGAGTTCCTTGGGTACGAGCTCTTGTAGTACTATCGTCGGTGTCTGAGTGGCGGCGCCGGCCGCGGCAGCACGAATCCAGCCAGGCATCAGCGCCTTGGTCTCCCAAGGCCGAGCGAACGCAGGACTGCGGACAAAACCGAGAAAACAGCAGTGAAGTCGCGGCGAACGCCGCCAGAAGTCTCGCGCTTGTTTCTGGCATGACGGAACCCTCCCTAGTGCTCGCTTCGACAGGCTAAAGCATCACTACTTAATCGCCGCAAACTTCACCACGCCAAGCCCGTGGTTGGCCGAGCAATCGAAGATGGTGAAGTAGCCGTTCATGAGCGGCAGTCCGAGAACGGATTGCTTGTCGCTTCCACGCCAGAGACTGGATATCGCTCTACCGGATTCGATGGCATCGAGTTGCCAGTAGTTTTCCGGCTTGACGAGAAGCTTCACGTCTCCCGCGTGGCCTTGCAGCACGAACGTGAGAGTCGGCCACTGAGACAGATTGATATTGCTGTTGGCCGTATCGCCGCTTCTGAGCAGGGCCTTCTGGCTTTGCGGCAGCTGCGCGACGATGGCGTCGAAGAGGGCCGGATCTAGATCCAGGCCGTTGGTGCCGCTGTCGACGATGGCGTTGGTCGGCGATGGGTCGTTGTGCGTTGTCGGGAGAACCGGGATCGGCGCCCCGTTGCCGACGATGATCTGTTTCAGATTCACGCTGTACCAATCGTCGCTGAGCACGGTGGCGGTCTGAAACGGGCCGGTGTAGAGATCGGTCGCTTCCTCCCCGCCGCCCAGAATCAGCCAGCCGTTGTTAAACGGGTCGGAGGCGGGATTGTCCGAAGCATGGATCCACGAGCGCCGGGTGTAAAAGGCGAACTTGTTCGCGACCAGCCCGGCCTGCTCCAACTGCATGAAGTAAGGTTCGACGGAAGTGCGATGGCCGGCGTGGATGTCGTTGAACGTATAGGTCGGCGGCACGGTTGGGCGGGTCAGCGTCAGGGCGTCGTCCAGCGGGGCGTACGCAAGGCCGAGAATTCCCTGGGACTTGCCGAACATGTTCGCCGATTCGTGGTAGGCGACCGCCAACGCCACGCCGAGTAGGTCCGCCGCGTGCCCGCCGGCTTTCACTTTCACCTCCGTTTTCACGACCGACCCGACCCAGCTGCCACTGCCGTACTTGACGTACTGCACCAGGTCGGTCACGGCCGCCTTGGTATCGTGCTGCGGGTTGTAGCTCTTGTGCTCAACCGCCAGTGTGCTGCTGCCGGTGTCGAGCAGGAGGTTGACCTCCTTCTGCTGCGATCCGACATACAGCTTGCCGGTGTAGTCGTTGCCCATGAGCACGTTGTTGATCGGAATGCGAAGCGGGGTGGTCGCCATGTTGTTCTCCTCTTTCAGGATCGTGGCTGATTGAAGGGGGCGGGACTGCGGGCACAACCGAGAAAAATCAACGAAGGTGCGGCGAACGCGGCTAGGAGCCTTGCGCTTCCTTCTGGCATGACGCACCCTCCCGAGTGGCGATTTGCCAGCGCCCATTATTGCGATGCGAATCAGGACTGCGCCATCGGGACGACCACTACAATCCATGTCGGGGTTAACCCGACACGCCCTGTAGTGGCGGCGGGGCGCACCCCGGCCGAGGCAAGGTGTCAAAGGATATTATTATTCGGTTTTCGAGGGTCTGACGATCAGGAGTCTCAAGCTTTGAACTACCCCCAGCGTCTCTTCGTAGCCCTGGCGACCGCCACCGCCTTCGCAGCCGGCTGCGCGACGGTCCGTGAGGCGCCGCCCGTCGTCCCGCTCCAGCTCGCCGCCTTTTCGGCGAGCAAGCCGGGCGGACCCATCCCTGCGGCGTGGGGCCCTTGGAGCCTGTCCCGCTTCAAATCCGCGAGCCGCTACTGGCTGGTGGAGGATTCCGGCACGACGGTTCTCAAGGGTAGCGCGCAGGCGTCGGCATCGGGGCTGATTCAGTATCTCGATCTGGATCCGCGGGAGCGTCCGCTCCTGTCCTGGCGCTGGAAGGTGATGGATCTGGCCCCGTCCGAGGCGAGCCCCGACGATTCGCCGGCGCGGATCGTCGTTTCGTTCGCCGGCGACATCCAGAAGCTGCCGTTCGGCGATCGCCTGTTCTACGACCAGTTTCGCTTCTTCACCGGCCAGCAGCTGCCTTACGCCGCCCTGATGTACGTGTGGGCGACATCTTCCTCCCGCACGATCCGAAGCTGCGGAACGTGCGCATCCAGCTCATGATCGACCGCAAGTACGGCGACCGCATCCGCGGCGACTCACGCGCGCGGCTCAAGAAGCTCGGGCTCCTCACGGGTGACACGTACATCGAGATCACGCCGGGGAATCTTCGCTTCGACGTCATGGAGGCAGGGTCGACGATCCCCGCGCAGAAGCA
>DATDGA010000344.1:0-4586 GCA_036522335.1 Burkholderiales bacterium | reverse complement strand
GGCGAGCGGGTGGAAGCGTATTTCCATCCGCGTACGCTCGCCCCGGTTCCGTACGGCGCGAAGGCCCACAAGGGCTGAACGGGCAATGAAGGTGTGGGACCCGTTCGTGCGCGTCGCGCACTGGTGTCTGGCCGCATGCGTCCTGACTGCCTGGATCACCGGGGACTTGAAGCTCAAGTCCGCCGAACGACCCCACGAATGGCTCGGCTATGCGGTACTCGTCCTGGTCGCGCTGCGCTTCGTGTGGGGATGGATTGGCCCGCGGTATGCCCGCTTCGGGCAATTCATCGCAGGGCCTTCGCGGACGCTTTCCTACGCAAAGGCCCTGCTCCGGGGTGACGAGCCTCGCTACCTCGGGCACAACCCGCTCGGCGGCTGCATGATCGTCGCGCTCCTTGTTACAGCCGCACTCGCTTCGCTGAGCGGCTGGCTATCGGTAACGGATCGCTTTTGGGGCGTCGACTGGGTGCAGGATGCGCATCGCGTGTTCGGCGACGGGGTGATGGTGCTCGCGGTGGTGCATGTCGCCGGTGTCGTCACCACGAGCCTGCGCCAAGGCGAAAACCTTGTGGCCGCCATGTGGAATGGGGTCAAGCGCCCGGCCGGGCCGGGGGACGTCGCTTGATTCCGCGGCTGCTATAATCCGCCCTCGCAGTTAGACCACTCCAAAGCTGGCTGAAGCCGGCTTTTTTGTTTCCAGGACTCTAAAGTGATCGTCGCCTCCGGCATCGCCATGCAGTTCGGGGCCAAGCCCCTTTTCTCCGACGTCTCGGTGAAGTTCGGCGGCGGGAACCGCTACGGCCTGATCGGGGCGAACGGCTGCGGCAAGTCGACGTTCATGAAGATCCTCGGCGGGGAACTGGAGCCGAGCGCGGGGTCGGTGGCGATCGACGCGAATGAGCGGGTGGGGAGGCTGCGGCAGGATCAGTTTGCGTTCGAGAACGTGCGGGTGCTGGACGTGGTGCTGATGGGGCACGCGGAGATGTGGCAAGCGATGCGCGAGCGCGACGCGATTTACGCGGATCCGGAGGCCGACGAGGAGGATTTCCTGCGCGCGGCGGATCTGGAGGCGAGGTACGCGGAGTACGGCGGCTATACGGCGGAGGCGCGCGCGGGCGAGCTGCTGCTCGGGCTGGGGGTGCCGATCTCGCAACATGGCGGGCCGATGAGCGCGGTCGCGCCGGGGTGGAAGCTGCGGGTGCTGCTGGCGCAGGCGCTGTTCGGCGATCCGGACATCCTGCTGCTGGATGAGCCGACCAACAACCTGGACATCAACAGCATCCGCTGGCTGGAGGACGTGCTAAACCAGCGCACCAGCACGATGGTGATCATCTCGCACGACCGGCATTTCCTTTCCAGCGTCTGCACGCACATGGCGGACGTGGACTACGGCGGCATCAAGGTCTACCCGGGCAACTACGACGACTACATGGAAGCGTCGACCCTGGCGAAGCAGCAGCAGCAGAACAAGAACGAGCGCGCCAAGGACCGCATCGCCGACCTGGAAGAGTTCGTGCGACGCTTCCGCGCCCACAAGGCCAAGGCGCGCCAGGCGACGTCGCGCATGAAGCAGATCGAAAAGCTCAAGGTGGAGGACGTGAAGCCCTCCAGCCGGCAGTATCCGTTCATCCGCTTCATCGTCGACCCGAAGGAAAAGCTGCACCGGCTCGCCGTCGAAGCAAAAGACCTCGCGAAGGGCTACGAGAAAGGCAAAAACCTCTTCGAGAAGCTCGACCTCTCGATCGAGGCGGGCGAGAAGGTGGCGATCATCGGGCCGAACGGCATCGGCAAGACGACGCTCCTGCGATGCATCGCCGGGAACCTAGGGCTCGACGCGGGCACGGTCAAGTGGGCGGAGAAGGCGAACACCGGCTACTGGCCGCAGGACCCGGCGGACGAGTTCAAGAGCGAGGACACGCTCAACGAATGGATGAGCCGCTGGCGGCGCAAGGACAAGGAGCAGGACGACCAGATCGTGCGCGCGACCCTCGGGCAGCTCCTCTTCTCCGGCGACGACCAGAAGAAATCGCTCGAGGTGATCTCAGGCGGCGAGGGGCAGCGCATGCTGATCGGGAAGCTCGTGCTGCAGATGCCCAACGTGATGCTGCTCGATGAGCCGACCAACCACCTCGACATGGAATCGATCGAGTCGCTCAACACCGCGCTCGACAAATACACGGGGACCCTCGTCTTCGTCTCGCACGACCGCGAGTTCGTCTCCTCGCTCGCGACGCGCATCATCGAGCTCAGGCCCGGCGAAAAACCGGGCGACGCGGCGACGGTCATCGACTTCCGCGGCAGCTACGACGACTACCTCGCGGGCGCCGGCGCGGAGATGGCTGCCGCCTGACGGGAGCACTGTCATTCCCGCGAAAGCGGGAATCCACAGCAACTCTTTGTGAAATTCACACAGTGAAATTTTTTGTGTGTAATTCACACAAAAACTGTATTAGCCTGCGCCTGTCGCATTTCACATCCAAGGAAGATGAAATGACCCAAAGCGCAAGCAAGCACGCCGCCGCGATCGCAGCGATCAAGGAAGACTGGGACGAGAACCCCCGCTGGCGCCACGTCAAGCGCGACTACAAGGCCGCAGACGTATTTCGCCTGCGCGGGTCCTTGGTCGTCGAACATACCTTGGCGCACCGCGGCGCGGAGAAGCTGTGGCGCTTGCTCACCACCACGCCGTACGTCAACACGCTGGGCGCGCTCACCGGCAATCAGGCGATGCAGCAGGTGAAGGCGGGATTGCAGGCGATCTACCTGTCGGGCTGGCAGGTTGCCGCGGACGGGAACGACTCGTGTCAGATGTATCCCGACCAATCGCTGTACTCGGTGTCGAGCGTGCCGAGCGTGGTGCGCCGGATCAACAACGCCCTGATGCGCGCCGACCAGCTGCATCATGCCGAGGACGACAATCAGGTGGACTGGTTTGCGCCGATCGTGGCCGACGCGGAGTCGGGATTCGGCGGCGTGCTGAACGCATTCGAGCTGATGAAGGCGATGATCGAGGCCGGCGCGGCGGGCGTGCACTTCGAGGATCAGCTGTCGTCGGTCAAGAAATGCGGCCACATGGGCGGAAAAGTGCTCGTGTCCACCCAGGATGCGGTGCAAAAACTCTCTGCGGCGCGGCTCGCGGCCGATGTCATGGGCGTGCCCACGGTGTTGCTTGCGCGCACGGACGCGGAAGCCGCGACGCTGGTCACCAGCGACATCGACGAGAACGACAAGCCGTTCCTGACCGGCGAGCGCTCTGCCGAGGGGTTCTACCGGGTGAGAAACGGTATCGACCAGGCGGTTTCGCGCGGACTCGCGTACGCGCCGTACGCCGATCTCATCTGGTGCGAAACCGGCACGCCGGACCTCGGCTTCGCACGCCAGTATGCCGAGGCGATTCACCGCGTCCATCCCGGAAAGATGCTCGCCTACAACTGCTCGCCGTCGTTCAACTGGAAACGCCATCTCGATGACGCAACCATCGCCAGGTTCCAGCGCGAGCTGGGCGCGATGGGATACAAATTCCAGTTCATCACGCTCGCCGGTTTTCACATGCTCAACTACGGCATGTTCGACCTGGCCCGCCGTTACGCGACGGACGGCATGACGGCCTATTCGTCATTGCAGGAAGCGGAGTTCGCGGCGGAGAAACAGGGATACACCGCCACCAAGCATCAGCGCGAAGTGGGCACGGGCTATTTCGATGCGGTGACGCAGGTGATACAGGGCGGGCAGTCCTCGGTGACGGCACTCACGGGTTCGACCGAGCAAGAGCAGTTCCACGGGCACGACAAGACGCAGCTGCGCGTGGCATAGGTCGGCCAGACGAATCGGCAGCGAGCGGCCCAAACGCGTTCATGGCGTGGAGATAGCCATCGCTTGACATTGTCCGGGCCGGGTTCGAGGTGTAGCCTTGCGTCCTTGTACAAAGGAGAAGGCCCATGAGAAAACTGCTCGGATTGTCCCTCGTTCTGGCCGTCGCGCCGTTCGCGAATGCCGCCGACATCGAAGCCGGCAAAGCCCGGGCCGTCACCGTGTGCGCGGCCTGCCACGGCGCCAACGGCCAGAGCGTGAGCGATACCATCCCCAACCTCGCCGCCCAGCGCTCGGGCTACCTCGAGGCGCAGCTCAAGGCGTTCAAGGACGGCACCCGCAAGGCGGCGAGCGCGACCAGCCCGACGGCGATCATGACCGCGATCGCGGCGCAGCTCTCCGCCGATGACATCGCCAATGTCGCGGCGTACTTTGCCGCGCAGCCCGGCGCCACGGGCGTGAAGTCGGCGCTGCTGCCGAACGTCGCCAAGACGCACGTGACTTTCCCCGAGGGCTACAAGGAATCGTTCGTCAAGTACCATACCATCAGCTTCCCTGCGACAAGGCAGGTGCGCTACTACTACGCCAACAAGGGGGCGGTGGCGGCGGCGAAGGCGGGCAAGGCGCTGCCCGATGGCTCGGTGCTGTTCGCCGAAGTGTATGCGGCGAAAGTCGGTGCCGACGGCAAGCCAGTCGTGGGCGGCGACGGCTTCTTCGTGGCGGACAAGCTCGTCGCCTACACGGCGATGGCGCGCGACGCGGGCTGGGGCAAGGAC
>DATDGA010000343.1:0-3277 GCA_036522335.1 Burkholderiales bacterium | reverse complement strand
ATTTCGCAGGGGAATAGGCCGCCGCGCCGAATCCCACCACGGTGTAAGCGCCCAGCACCAGGGCATATCCGGGGATGCCGGCGAATTCGACGTAGTCGGTGAAGAACATCATCGTGCATCCGACGATCTTGATCGTGTTGGTAATGAACATCACCCGGCCCTTCGGGATCGCGTCGGCGAACGCCCCGACGAAGGCGGCGAGCACCACGTAAGACACGGTGAAAAAGAATTTCAGCAGCGGCACCATCCACGCGGGGCCGTCGAGCTCGAGCAGCTGGGCGATCGCGGCGATCAGCAGGGCATTGTCGGCGAGCGAGCTGAAAAACTGCGCCGCCATGATCGTGTAGAAGCCGCGCTTCATCTATCCAATCCTTGCGTCCAGCGTGACCAACATTGGGCGAATACCTTTAACCGCCCGCTTTATACCATGAGTTATTTGTGAGGTGCGTAAAGTTCCCCGGGGCGCTGGCCGGAACTCGCGGTTTTATGGTCGAATGACGGGCCATGCGCCCGATCCGAGCCCGCATCGATTCCGCCGCGCTCCGCCACAACCTGAGCGTGGTGAAACGCCGGGCGCCGCACTCGCGCATCTGGGCGGTGGTGAAAGCGAACGCCTACGGTCACGGGCTGGCGAGGGCGGCCCAGGCGCTCGCCGCGGCGGACGGGCTCGCGCTGATCGAGCTGGAAGCTGCGCTCGCGATGCGCCGCGCGGGAGAGCGGCGTCCTATTCTCCTGCTGCAGGGATTTTACTCGGCGCGCGAGCTAGATTCCATCGCGGAACACGGACTCGCAGTCGTGGTGCACGACCCGGAGCAGCTGGCGGTGCTCGAAAAGGCGCGGCTGCCCGGGAAGATCGCGGTATACGCAAAGCTCAATACCGGCATGAACCGGCTCGGCTTCCCGGGAAACGGATTCCGCGATGCGCTCGCGCGCCTGCGGCGCTGTGCGAGCGAGATCACGCTGATGACCCACTTCGCCGACGCCGACGGGAAGCGCGGCGTCCGGTGGCAGCTCGAGCGCTTCGACGCAGTGACGGCCGGAGCGAAGCACGCGCGCAGCCTCGCGAATTCCGCCGCCATCCTGCGCTACCCTGACACCCACGCCGACTGGGTGAGGCCCGGGATCATGCTCTACGGCTGCTCGCCCTTTCCCGAGGAAAGTGCCGACAACCTGGGGCTGAGGCCCGTGATGACCTTGTCGAGCGAGCTGATCGCGCTGCGCGAGCTTCAGGCGGGCGACAGCGTCGGTTATGGCTGCACATTCACCGCGGACGGGCCGATGCGCATCGGCATCGTGGCCTGCGGCTATGCTGACGGCTACCCGCGCCACGCACCTACCGGCACACCCATCCTGGTCTGCGGCAAGCGCACGCGCACCGTCGGCCGGGTCGCGATGGATATGCTGTTCGCAGATCTCACCGGTATTCCCGAGGGGGCGATCGGCTCGCCGGTGACCCTGTGGGGCGAGGGCCTGTCCGCCGATGAAGTCGCGGCGAGCGCGGGCACGGTGAGCTACGAGTTGTTGTGCGCACTGTCGCCGCGGGTACCCGTAGTCGAGAGCGATTGATGGCAAAAGCGAGAAGCATCTACTCCTGCACCGAATGCGGCGGCGAATCGCCGAAATGGCAGGGCCAGTGCCCGCACTGCGGCGCGTGGAACACTCTCGTCGAGAGCGTCGCCGAAGCTGCCGTGAAGCATCGCTTCGCCGGCCTGGCGAAGGCCTCGGCGCTGCAGCGGCTCGCGGAGGTGAGCGCGCGCGAGGCGCCGCGGGTGGCGAGCGGCATCGGCGAGCTCGACCGCGCGCTCGGCGGCGGATTCGTCGCCGGGCAGGTGGTGCTGATCGGCGGCGACCCGGGCGTGGGCAAATCGACGCTGCTCCTGCAGGCGCTCGCGCAGATGAGCGCTTCGCACAAGGCTGTATACGTGAGCGGCGAGGAATCGGCGGAGCAGGTGGCGTTGCGGGCGTCGCGCCTGCAGCTCGACTCGGGCAGACTCGAGCTGCTCGCCGAGATCCAGCTCGAGCGCATTCTCGCCACGCTGGAAAAAGCGAGGCCCGAGATCGCCGTGATCGATTCGATCCAGACGCTCTACTCGGAGCAGCTGACTTCGGCGCCGGGGTCGGTCGCGCAGGTGCGCGAATGCGTAGCGCACCTTGCGCGCTACGCCAAGGGCAGCGGCACGATCGTCGTGCTGGTCGGCCACGTCACCAAGGAAGGCGTGCTCGCGGGCCCGCGCGTGGTCGAGCACATCGTCGACTCGGTGCTCTACTTCGAAGGCGACACGCACCAGAGCTTTCGCCTCATCCGCGCTTTCAAGAACCGCTTCGGCGCGGTGAACGAGCTGGGCGTGTTCGCGATGACCGACAAGGGCCTGCGCGGGGTCTCCAATCCGTCGGCGATTTTCCTGTCGCAGCATTCGGGAGAAGTCGCCGGATCGTGCGTGCTCGTCACCCAGGAAGGCACGCGGCCGCTCCTGGTGGAAATTCAAGCGCTGGTGGACGCGGCGCATGCGCCCAATCCGCGAAGACTGTCGGTCGGCCTGGAGCAGAACCGCCTCGCCATGCTGCTGGCGGTGCTGCACCGCCACGCCGGCATCGCATGCTACGATCAGGACGTGTTCGTGAATGCGGTCGGCGGCGTTCGCATCAGCGAGCCGGCGGCAGACCTCGCGGTGCTGCTCGCCATCGTCTCCTCGCTCGTCGACAAACCGCTGCCGGGGAAGCTCGCGGTATTCGGCGAAGTAGGCCTCGCAGGCGAGGTGCGCCCCGCGCCGCGCGGCCAGGAGCGGCTGAAGGAAGCCGCCAAGCTCGGCTTTACCCAGGCGATCATCCCCAGGGCCAACCAGCCGAAGCAGAAGATCGACGGGCTCGACATCATCGCGGTCGAGCGCGTTGCGGAGGCGGTTGCGAGGTTTCGGGAGTCAAAGTGAAAAGGACCGACGCTCTGAAGAATGCTCAGCCGGGAATCCTGGCCTCCATCCCCGGTCACGCGCGTTTTCTCACCTTTGCGCTGAAACAGGGCGTGCCGCCGCAAGCCGCGCTGCGGGCCCTGGCAGCGACGGTGGACGGAGAGAGCTGCATCGTCGGGCTCGGTGCGCTGCTGCTCTTCGCACTGCGAAAGCAGATCGAGGGCCTTCGCCCGTTTCCGCACTACAAGACTCAAGAGGCAAGAGGCATTTCCACGAGGGCGGGAATGAGGATCACGCTTTCGACCACAGCTGCTGCCTGGTCGAGATCGCCGCGTTCGAGCAGCGTCAGGCCCAGTAAGGCGGAGTGAAAG
>DATDGA010000342.1:0-5825 GCA_036522335.1 Burkholderiales bacterium | reverse complement strand
CCGCGCCGCGAGCAGGAGGCGCGGTGCCAGGGTGATCGCGTTCTCCGGGCAGGTCTTCTCGCACAGCCCGCACTGCACGCAGTTGCGCTCGATGAATTTCAGCATCGGCCGGTCGCGTCCGTCGACGAGCGCCGATTCCGGGCAGGCCCCGACGCAGGCCATGCACAGCGTGCACGTTTCCTTGTTGACCAGCACCTGCCCGTAAGGCGCGCCGGCACCGAGCTCGATCTCTTCCTGCGGTTTCGGCGCCTGCTTCGCGAGGTGGTCGATCGCGAATTCGAGCGTCGTTCGCTTCTCCGGCGAGAGGTTGTAGGTCGCGGGCTTGGCCGCCGATGCCGCGGGCGCGAGCGCCCAGATCTCCCTCTCCAGCACCGCGTGCTCGTCGGTGGCGAGAAACCCGAAATGCGTCCCGCCGTAGCCGAGCCCGGTAGCGATGGCTTCGGCAAAACCCATCTGCTTTTTCACCGCGTCGCCGTACTCCGCGGTTTCCTTCGGCGTCGCGAGCACCGCGACCTGGCTCGCGCCGTAGGCAAGCGCCCCGAGCAGCACGTCCATGCCGATCGCGGCGGGATGATGGACTTCGAGCGGAATCACGCGCGCAGGCAGACCGCGCCCGCGCCGCGCGAGCTTCGCGATGAGCGCTCGGCTGTCGCCCGCGTTGTGAAAGAGCAGGCAGCCGTCCTTGCCGCCCGCCTGCGCGTAGACGGAAAGCACCCGCTTCAGTCGCGCGCCGAAGTCCGGCACGCGAGGATAAGCGTAGGTCATCGCGCCCGAAGGGCACACGGTCGCGCAACCGCCGCAGCCCATGCACAGGTGCGGGTCCACCTTCACGCGATCGCCGTCGGGAGCGATGGCGCCGGTCGAGCACACGTCGAGACACTGGTTGCAGCCGACTTTCGAGGAGCGGCTGTGCGCGCAGATCTTCTCGTTGTAGGCGAAGAAGCGCGGCTTTTCGAATTCACCCACCATTTGCGCAAGCTGCGCCGCCGCGAGCGCCTGCTCGAGCGGATCGGCGCCCGGCGCGAGGTAGCCCTGCGGGAGTTGCGGGGTGTCGATCAGCGGCTGCGCAGAAAGATCGAGCACCATGTCGAAGCGCTCGTTCCTCGCGCGCCCGGCGCGCTCGAAATCGATCGCGCCGATGGCGCCGCAAGCCTTCACGCACTGGCGGTGTGCTTTGCACTTGTCCATGTCGATCTGGTAGGAAAAATCGATGGCCTGCTCCGGGCAGGCGTGGATGCAGGCGTTGCAGCGCGTGCAGACCTCCAGGTCGACGGGATTGTCCTGCTCCCAGGCGACCTCGAACTCGCCCAGATGTCCTTTCAGTGAGGTCACCTTGCCCGACCAGACCGGATATCGGCGCTCGGCGGGTAACTCGCCTCCACCCCGGGTGGCGAGCACGTTCACATCGAGTTGCTCGGCGAGCTTCTCCGCCCAGGCGATCGCGGCCTCCGCGGGCCCGACGACGAGCAGCTGCCCGCCGGACTGGTAGTTCACCACCGGCACGGCATCGGGCTCGGGCAGATCTGCGAGGGCGAGCAGGGCAGCGATCTTGGGCGTCGCTTGCGCGCCCTCTTTCGACCAGCCGGCGTGCTCGCGGATGTTGATGAACTTCAACTGGGTCGCGGCGCCCGCTTCGCGCGCGAGCTCCGAGAACAGCGGCGCCTCCTGCGTGCAGGCGACGACACAGGTCTCGTCCCTCAGCGACTCCTGGAAGCTGCCGACTTCCTTGCGGCACAGCTCCGTGTGCACCTGGATCGGCTGTTTGACCTTGAGCGCAGCTCCCAGCTCTTTGGCGTCGAGCGCCATGGTCTTGTTGCAGTTGCAGACCTTCAGCGTGCGGTCCTCGAGCGCCATGTCGACCTTTCCAGTGTCATTCCCGCGCAAGCGGGAATCCAGCGACTCTTAGCTGCGAACGACACTGGATTCCGGCTCGCGCTGCGCGCGTCCGGAATGACGAGCCGGCAGCAGCGCGCATCAGGCTTTTCTCTCCGGCTCGGGCGTAGAAGCGGACGGTGCTTCCGCCTGCGTCTCGCGTTGCGCGTCGGGTTTTTCGACCGCCTCGGGCGAAGATTCGGCGGTGGTCTTCTCCGCCGCAGCGGGCGCAGGCGTCTCCGCCGCAGCAGTCGCGTCCTTCTTCTCCTCGTCGTCGAACAGCAGCCCCTTGGCGTGCTCGAGCGTCTTCAGCATCGCCAGTGGAATAGGTTCGCCTTTCGTGAAGTCTTCGCAGTACGCTTCGAACCGTTCGAAGTTTTCGAAGTGTGGATCGCTGAACAGTTTCTTCAGGGCCGAGCGTTTCAGGTTTTCGTCCACGCCGGGCTTCAGGAATTCGGTGTACTCGGAAGCGAGGCCCTTGAGCGATTCGAGCGGAGGCAACTCGCGCGCGGTCGTGCCCGGCGCCGCAGCCGCCGGGGCTGCCGAAGGCGCGCGCTCGGAAGACGGCTTCGGCTCGGCCGGCTTCTCCTCCGTGCTGCGCGCTTCGATCTTGCGCCGCGACCAGCGCGACGCAAAATTTTCCTTGTCGTCAGCGATCATCGCGCTTTGCGCCTTTGAAAGACGGCGGCCGGGAACGTTTCTTCGGCTCCGGCTTGTAGTTGCGCTCGACATATTCCGCGAGCCACGGGATCCACTGCGGCGGCATCGGCACTCCGTCCACGCGCGCACCGGCGTCCATCAGGCGCGCCGCCTCGTTGTAGCTGACCGTCACCGCTTTCGGCACGCCCGCGCCTTCCTCTTCGAGCCAGTTGACGAACACAAAGGGCTTTTGCGAGCTCAGGTTGAGGTAGTAGCCTTCGGCTTCGTCGTGGAACAGCTCGAGCTTGAACCCCGGATACAGCCACTGCACCCGCGATTCGTTCTCGACGAGGGCGCGCGGAGGTGCGCCGGGCACGCCCGAGTCGGGCACGACGCCGATCGCCTCCCATTTTTCCGACTCCCAGCGCTTGTCCGCGAGCGGCGTGCGTTCCATCACCACTGCGACGGCGAGGCTGGTCTGAGACATTTTTCCGGCTATACTCACCAGTTCAGCAAACGGCAGATTATGAACCGCATTTCATGATGCGGCTACGCAAATGACAGACCGGGTCATTCGGATCGCAGACGCGCGCAGGGCAAAACCCCTTCCTAGTGAAGGGGCAATGGGCTTTTCCGCGCGCTCGGGCGAAGACACGCTCGGCCGAAAGCTGCACGACCTGCGCATCTCGGTCACCGACCGCTGCAACTTTCGCTGCATCTACTGCATGCCGCGCGACGTGTTCGGCCCCGATTACGCATTCCTCGCGCGCGATCAGCTGCTCAGCTTCGAGGAAATGACGCGCCTGGCGCGCATCTTCCGCAGCCACGGCGTCCAAAAAGTGCGCCTCACCGGCGGCGAGCCGCTGCTGCGCAAGAACCTCGAGCGCCTGATCGAGATGCTCGCCGACATTCCCGGCCTCGACCTTACGCTCACCACCAACGGTTCGCTCCTCGCCAGGAAAGCGCGCGCGCTCAAGGCCGCCGGCCTGCATCGCATCACCGTCAGCCTCGATTCGCTGGACGAAGCGGTGTTCCGCAAAATGAACGACGCCGACTTTCCGGTCTCCGAAGTGCTGAACGGCATCGACGCGGCATCGGCGGCGGGCCTTGGGCCGATCAAGATCAACATGGTGGTCAAGCGCGGCGCGAACGAGGATTCGGTGCTGCCGATGGCGCGCTACTTCAAGGGCAGCGGCTACATCGTGCGCTTCATCGAGTACATGGACGTCGGCGCGACCAACGGCTGGCGCATGGACGACGTCGTGCCTTCGGCCGAAATCGTACGCATGATCGGCGACAAGATGCCCCTCGAACAAACCGACCCCAACTACGCCGGTGAAGTCGCCGAGCGCTGGCGCTACCAGGACGGCTCGGGGGAAATCGGCGTGATCTCCTCGGTGACGCAGGCCTTCTGCCGCACCTGCACGCGCGCGCGGCTCTCGACCGAAGGCATGCTGTACACATGCCTCTTTGCCACCGCCGGCTACGACTTGCGCGCGATGTTGCGCGGAGGCTCCTCCGACGAAGAGATTTCCCGCGCGATCGCGCGCATCTGGCAGGCGCGCACCGACCGCTACTCGGAGATCCGCACGGCGGAAACGGCCAAGCTGCGCAAGATCGAGATGTCCTACATAGGCGGATGAAGACGCCGCACCCTCTGAAGCTCACCCACGCTTCGAAACCTCTCACCTTCGAGGTCGAGGCGATCAACGAGCGCGGCGAAGCCGTGCCGACGCCCATCGCGGGGGAACACCCGCTCACGCTCTACGTGGACAAGCGCGAGATCGTGACCCTGATGACGCTCGGCCAGGCGCCCGAGGCGCTCGCGATCGGCTATCTGCGCAACCAGCGCCTGGTGCACTCCATCGAGGACCTCGCCGCCGTTCAGGTCGATTGGGAAACCGAATCGGTCGCGATCACCACGCGCAGACCCATCCTGGGGCTCGAGACCAGGATGAGCAGGCGCACCGTCACCACCGGATGCGGGCAGGGTACGGTGTTCGGCGGCCTGATGGAAGAAATCGACTCGATCAAGCTGCGCGACGATGTGACTCTCACCGAGCACGCGCTGCATTCCCTGCTCGAAACGGTACGCCGCCACGAGGCCATCTACAAGGAAGCCGGTGCGGTGCACGGCTGCTCCCTTGCAACCAATGCGTCAGAACCCTCGGCCTCCGCCCCGGAGATTCTCTACTTCGTCGAGGACGTCGGCCGCCACAACGCGGTAGACGCCATCGCAGGCCAGATGTGGCTCGACGACGTGGACGGTTCGGACAAGATCTTCTACACCACCGGGCGCCTGACCTCCGAGATGGTGATCAAAGCCGCGCAGATGCGCATCCCTTTTCTCGTCTCGCGATCGGGGCTCACCAAGATGGGTCACGACATCGCACAAAAAATCGGAATCACCATGATCGGCCGCGCAGCGGGCGGCAAGCACTACCTGCTCTTCACCGGCAAGCACCGCTTCAGGAAGACCGTCGCGCCGACGATGGTGGCGTAGCCGCGGGCACTCCGTGATCTCGTCGGTCACCGGATTGATCCTCGCGGGCGGCAAAGGAAGCCGCATGGGCGGCGTCGACAAGGGCCTGCAGGCCTTCCGCGGCAGGCGCCTCGTCGATCACGTGTACGAGCGAATCGCGCCGCAGGTCGGCGGGGTCATCATCAACGCCAACCAGAATCACGAGGCGTACAAGACAT
This sequence comes from Burkholderiales bacterium, assembly GCA_036522335.1. GTDB lineage: Bacteria > Pseudomonadota > Gammaproteobacteria > Burkholderiales > SG8-39 > VBDM01. Next base: position 614 of record DATDGA010000342.1, on the reverse strand, counting down.
TCGGCGTGCGCGTGGTGAGCGACGCCCTGAAGGAAAAAGCGGGCGGCTTCGCCGGTCCTCTCGCCGGACTGCACGCCGGACTCTCCGTGTCCAAGCGTGCCTTCCTCGCCTCGGTGCCCTGCGACTCGCCCTTCCTGCCCGCGGACCTGATCGAGCGGCTGTACCAGCGAATCGATGAAACCGGCGCCGAGCTCGCCGTGGCGAAGACGGGCGATCAGCCGCACCCGGTGTTTTCGCTGATGCGTCGCGGCGTGCTCGACCACCTCGCCGACTTCCTGAGAGAAGGCGGCCGCAAGATCGACGCCTGGTACGCGACACTCAACGTCGTCGAGGTCGCCTTCGACGACGAGGCCGAAGCGTTTTCCAATTTCAACACCCGCGAGGAGCTGCAAACCTGGGAAAACGCGTCGTAAGGCGATCCGACTGGTTCTATGGAAGCCGCTGTGTCAGAACGCCACCTGGATGATTGAAGACTTCGAGACGACCCTGCCCAGGCACGAGGCGATCAGGAAATACGACAAGAGCGATTCCATCAGCGACATTCTTCGTCGAAACGTACCGGAGGGCCACAATATCTCCGAAATCGTACGCGGATTGTGCAAGCATCTGAGTGG